>DATKFO010000068.1:0-3657 GCA_035544355.1 Thermoanaerobaculia bacterium | reverse complement strand
CCGCTTTCTGATCCGGATCGCAAAGCGGTGGCTTTGCCACCGCACTCCTAAAATTCCATCTCGTCGTCGTGCAATCCGAAGTAGTGCCCGAGCTCGTGGATCACGGTCTCGCGGATTTCGCGGACGGCTTCGTGGCGATTGCGCGCGATGCGGAGGATGGGGCCGCGGAAGATCGCGACTTGATCGGGGAGGCGCGGGAGCATGTCGAAACTGCGCTCGGTGAGCGCGACGCCGCGATAGATGCCGAGGAGCTCGTCGTCTTCTTCGGCGTCATCGCCGAGCGCGTCGAGATCTTCGTCGGTCGGCTCTTCTTCGACGACGATGGCGATGTTTTCGAGGAGATCGGCGAAGCGTTTCGGGAGCTCGCCGAGCGCCTGCTCGACGAGCTCCTCGAATTCGCGAGGTGTGATTACCAACCCGGGATCAAGTTGAAGCCGTAGACGATCTGCTCGTCCGGACGCTGGAACGGCTTCGCGGCAAAAATCTCGATCGGAATGTACGCGAGCAGGATGCGCAGTCCGATGCCCGCGCTGAACACGGGCACGCGCTCGTCCGTGCGCGTGGCCCACTTGACCGAGATCGAATCGTTGCGGCTCCACGCTGCGCCCGCATCGACGAACGCGAATGCTTCGGTCGGCAGGAACGATGCGTTGATCAAGCCGAATCCTTCGACGCCGAGCAGCGGTGCGCGCACTTCGACGCTCGCCGCGGCGATCTTCGATCCGATCAGGCGGTCGTAGACCGAGCACTTCGTCGCGCTCTCGCACTCGTCGACGTTCACCGTGTACGGATCGTAGCCGCGCGCCACCGAACCTTGTCCGATGTAGAGCGGGCTGATCTCGGTGCTCTCCGCATCACTGCCGTAGCGGCCGTAATGCAGTCCGCGAATGGCGAGCGTCACCGGGCGTTTGAAGAAGTACTTGCGCCAATCGGCGAGCGCGGTCGAGAACTTCAGATCGCCGCCGAGCGTCTCGACTTCGTAGCGATAGCGCGTGCCGTTGATCGGCGAGATGAATCCGTACACCGAGCTGTCGCCGACGAATGCCGCCGACGCTTTCCAGAGATTGAACGAGAAATTGTTGCCGAGGTCCGTGCGCTGGCTGCCGACGATCGTGTTGCCGACGAAGAAGAACTTCTCGAGCTCCTGCTTGAACGAGTACTGCTCGATGCCCGCGGCCGCTTCGACGCGCCGCGTCGTGCTGAACGGATACTGCGTGAGTGCCGTGACGTCGGTGACTGTTTCGGTCTGGCGAACTTCTCCGAGGACGTCCGCGAGGAATGTTTGTCCATCGATCGTCACCGGCTCGGGCGGGAAGAACGCGGTGCCGACGCTGATGTACGGCACGCGCACGAGATCGGCGCCCCAGTTCAGGCGATTCTTCTGATTGAGATAGAAGACTTCGCCGCCGAGTTGATCGGCGATGTTCGAGGAGCCGTAGCCGCCGCCCTGGAACGTGAAGCCGACGTTCTGTTGTCCGAGAATGTCGCTGAAGTACGCGGTGACGCTGCCGCCCGCGGCGAAGCCGAACTCCGTCGTTCCGACGCCGAGCGTGGGCGGTCCGAGATACGCGAGATGCAGATCAGGGTTGTATCCCGTTTCGGCGAACTGCGTGTCCGCCGGCGGCAATCCTTCTGACGGCTTGCTGAGATACGCGGTGATCGCGGATCCCGTCGCGCGCAGCGGCGGAAGAATCGACGCGCGCGGCGTGCCCGCGGGCATCGTCGTCGACGTCGCAACTGCCGGCGCCGGTCCGGCGATCGAGTAGATGTTGTAGTTGTCGTCTTCGAACAGCGAGAACGCGATGTCGCCCGTTTTCTCCGCGACAGTCATCGCGGGCGAGAGATCGGTGATGCCCGCGACGCCGGTCTGCACCGCGGTGACGCGCATGACCGCGCCACCCTCGGCGTTGTAGCGATAGATGTCGGGGATACCTTCCGGGTTCGCGATGAAGTAGATGTTTCCGTCAGGGCCGTACTGCGGGTTGATGTGCTTCGTGTTCTGGAACAGCGGGATCTCGTAGATCGCGCCGGTGCTCACATCGATCGTCGCGATGCGCAGCTCGTTGAACGCGAGCTGATTGAGCTGCTCCGCCGCGGCGCGATCGGTCACGAACGCGAGCGTCTTGCCATCCGGCGACCACGCCGGCTGCAGGTCCGCGAACTTGTCGTTCGTCAGACGGCGCACCTGCTTCGTGTCGAGATCGTAGAGGAACAGATCGCTCACGCCGGTGACCTGCCCGGAGACCGCGATCGTGTGTCCGTCCGGAGACCACGCCGCGTTTGCGATCGCTTCGAGTCCCGGAACTTTGATGTGCTCCAGGTTGCGCGTGTTGACGTCGACGATGGTGAGGAAGTTGTCGCCCTTCTCGAACGTGATGAACGCGAGGCGCGTTGCATCCGGCGACCACGCGCCGGCGGACTCGATGAAGCGCAGCGACTCGATGTGCGAGTCGACGTCTGACGACACGAGCTTGCGAATCACGTTGCCCGTTTTCGCATCGGCGAGATAGAGATCGACGGAGAAGAGCTCGCGCGTGGAGAGGAACGCGATGTAGCGTCCGTCGGGGCTGAGCACCGGGCCGATGTTCAATTCGCTGCCGCGGCGGCGATCGGCTTTCTTCCGCTTCTCTTTGTCGCGCTCGACCGCGCGGCCGATGAGCGGCTTCGTGAACGATTCGGGACGCGACTGCAGCACGGGGTTGTAGAGCTCGCGCGCCGATTCGTTCCAGTCGGTGAAGAGCTGCTTCGACGAAATGCCGAGCGAGCGCTCGATCGCTTCATCGACGCCCACGATGCCCGACGCGAGGAAATAGCGTACGACGGCGTCATCGCCGAAGCGCGCGCCGATATACGCCATCAGCGCTTCGCCGTAGCGATACGGGAAGTAGCGCGGATCGCGCGAGAGCTTGCGAAGGTCGGGGAGGCGATCGTTGATCGTGGCGTCGCGGATCCACATCGACGTCAGCGGATCGATACGGCCCTTCGAGAAGTACTCCGCCATTCCTTCGACGAGCCACAGCGGCAGCGCTTCGAGATTGAAGCGGCGGCGATCCTTCGCCTGCTGTGCGGCCATGTCGTACTGGAAGACGTGCACGATCTCGTGGCCGAGGACGTGATCGTTTTCCGCGTAGGTGCCGGTGAGCGGCAGCACGACGCGATTCATGAACGCGTCGGTGAAGCCGCCGGTGCCTTCGCCGATCACGCCGCCGGTGGTCGTGGTCTGATGAAAGTCCGCGGCGTTCGCGTAGAGCACGATCGGCTTGCGCTTGAATTCGTGCCCGAAGACTTTCGAGAGCCGCACGTACCAGCGCTCGGCCTGACGTCCGACGTCCTTCACGACGTCCGCTTCCTGGTCGTAGTAATAGATGTCGAAGTGGTCGGTCTTCAGGGTCTTGAAGTCGAACGATTCCCACTGCACTTTGTTGCGCCCGAAGTACTGAGCGTTTGCCGTGCCGGCGAGAGAGAACACAAGGAGGACTGCGAGGGAAAGACGGGCTGCGTTACGCATCGATGCACCTCGGCGGTTAGTGAACGTCAAAACCGCGCTCCGCTGCAAGTCGTTTGCCGTGAGGACGGTGGGGGAACGGTGAACATCTGGTGGGCAGTAGGCAGTAGGCAGTGTGCAGAGGACGAAAGGTTCTTCTGCCCACTGCCCAC
>DATKFO010000067.1:0-4047 GCA_035544355.1 Thermoanaerobaculia bacterium | reverse complement strand
TGATCGCCCACCATCCATGACTGCGCGAGATCGATTGCGTGCTCGCGTTCGGCTTCGCGCAAGAAAAACGGACTCGGTTTGCGGCACACGCATCCATCGGCCGGATGATGAAAACATTCGTAGCTGTGCGCGATCGGGACGTGCAGCGATTGCACGATGAGCTCGTGCACTGCGTGCAGCGCTTCGAGCGACGTCTTTCCCTTCGCCGCGCTTGGCTGATTCGTGACGATGATGAGCAGCCAGCCGGCGTCGACGAAACGCTGCAGCGCTTCGGAAACACCGTCGATCATGCGCACGTCTTCGACGACGCGCGGCGCTTCCCATTCGTTCGCGCTGGCGTAGTACACGAGCTCGTCGAGGACACCGTCGCGATCGAGGAAGAGGGCGCGGGTCATCGCGGGAGCTGCACTCCGAGGTGCGGGATGTGGGTGATGCGCGGCGTTTCGGCTTCGAGCGTGACTCCGCGCGGCGGCTGGCGGAAGAGCACGCGATCGTTGCCGCTCAGCAGAATGATTCCGAGAGGCTGGGTCGCATTCGAGATCACGCCGATGTGCTGCCCTTTGCGGAATCGTGTGACCGCGTTGACGTGGGCCGGAGCACCGTCGATGAACCATTGCAGATCGCCGCGCGCGGCGGGCGGTGGCAGCGTGATGGTGGACTCGTCGATGCCGGCGGCGCGCAGCGGGTCATGAAACCAGGTGTGGTTCGCGAGCGGGGCGGAGGCGATCAAGCGATAGTCGCCATCGCGCGGCACGATCCACTCTCCGCGCGCGCCGGGCGCGAGTCGCCCGTTCATCGCCGGAATCCAGAGATTGCGCCAGGCCGGAAGGTAGTGGCGCACGAAAAACGGCGCCAGCTCTCGCTGCACGGTGGCGATCCAGACAAAGGCGTTGCGATCGAACACGACCGCGGCCGGTGGCTGGGCAATCACGCGTCCGAGCGAATACGGCGGCGCA
Organism: Thermoanaerobaculia bacterium; assembly: GCA_035544355.1. Lineage (GTDB taxonomy): Bacteria > Acidobacteriota > Thermoanaerobaculia > Gp7-AA8 > Gp7-AA8 > DATKFO01. The sequence continues at coordinate 3,091 of DATKFO010000067.1, read as the reverse complement.
TGGCGATGCACGACCAGCTGCCGCGCGAGCTCCGGCAGGAACCAGAACGGATACGACGGATCGCGCCGCAGCGCCCACGGCAACCCGCTCCACACCGTCTCGCCGCGAAGCGTGTGCGCATCGGCTTCGCGCATGATCACGTCCTGGTACGCGCGATCGAGCTCTTTGCCGCGAAAGATCGACGCGAATCCGTTCACGCACCACGCGAGCGCGAGCACGGCGACGACGATCGACGTGCGCGATGCGCTCATCCAGGCGATCACCGATGCCACGAGCGGCAGCATCAGGATGACGACGATCTCGAAGTGATAGTGGTAGACGAACTTCATCTTCGCGATGAACGCGATGTTCACGAGCTGCAGCACGGCGAGGACAAAGAGGTCGTCGGGGGCGCGCCATTTGAGCAGCGCGCGAATGATTCCGGCGAAGCCGGCGAGGATGATCACGATGCCGGCGACGTCGACGCCGACGAGCTCGAACAGCTTGTCGGACGCGAGGATGCGCACTCCGAACGGCACGATCAGGCGATGCAGGAAACCGCCGGTGATCGCGGTCGCGTAGTGGTCGCCGAGGTAGTTTTGGACCCAGACCATTTGGTACATCGGGACCAGCGAGCGTGTCGCGACGAAGTAGAGCAGCGCGATTCCGAGTGCGCCGGCGCCGCCGATGAGGATGCGTAGGCCGTTGGCCGATTGCCGTTGGCCGTTGGCCGTTGGCCGTTGGCCGTCTTCGGCGTACGGCCTACGGCGTACGGCCAACGAAGCTTTGAGCCAAAGAGCCAGCACCGTCACGACGAGCAGCGGCCCGAGTCGCAGATTCGCGAAACCGGTGAGGCAGAACGCGATGCCGGCGAGCGCGAAGCGATCGCGCTGCGCGAGCACGAGACCGGCCATGAAGCAGAGGCACGCGACGGAGTCGACGCGGTATTCGACGGCGGGGATCATGAACATCGAGCTGCAGAGCGCGAAGGCGATCGCGGACCAGCGCGCGAAGCGCTCGAGCCCCACGCCGCGCATCCAGAGATTCGCGAGCCAGAACGTCGCGATCCATACTGGCACCTGCGCCCAGCGCATCGCGAGGATCGCATCGACACCGGGACTCTTCGTCAGCAGCGCTACGGGCGCGAAGAGAAACCACGCGAGCGGCGTGTGGTGCTCCCAGAAATCGCGATATGGCACGAGGCCGCGCGCGATCCAGTCGGTGGCGCGGAAGAACTCGATCTCGTCCCAGTTGAGCGGATGCAGCCACTGCAGCGGAATCAATCGCACGAGCGCCGCGGTGATCGCCGTCGCGATCGCGACGCGCTCCTTCACGCGAACTGCTCCACGGTCTCACGAATCGCGCGCCGCACGGCCTCCGCGCTCGACAGCTTCGGCGTCCAGCCGAGCGTGGTCATGCGTCGCGTGTCGAGACGTACGCGTGGCACGTCGCCGGGCCAGCCACGCGGGCTGTCGCCGTAGCGAATGTCGATCGAGCGGATCCCCATCGCTGCGACGGTCCACTCCGCGATCTCGCGCACGCTCGTGTGACCGGCGACGGCGAGATTGAACACGTTCACGCGATCGCGCGCGTGCGCGATCCCGAATTCCATGCCGTCGAGCGTGTCTTCGACGTGCACGTATGGCTTCGACTGCGTGCCGTCGCCGAGGACGTCGAGACGGGTCGGGTCTTTGCGGAGGCGCAGCACGAAATCGTGGATCACGCCGTGCGTCGGATTCGGTCCGACGATGTTGCCGAAGCGGTAGATCCACGCGTTGATGCCGTAGTTGTGCGCGAACGCGGTGATCAGCGTTTCACACGCGACCTTGCTCGCGGCGTAGAGCGAGATCGGCAGAATCGGGCCGTAGTCCTCGGGCGTCGGCAGCACTGCCGGCTCGCCGTAGATCGCGCCGCTGCTCGAGAAGACGATCTCTTTCGATTGCGTGCGGCGCATCGCCTCGAGCACGTTGTACGTGACGATCGTGCCGCCCTTCAGATCGAAGTCGGTGTACGTGGTGCCGTAGCTGATGTCGCTGTTCGCGGCGAGATGCCACACGCGCGTCGGGCGGAATTCTTCGAACAGCGCGACGACGCGATCGAGGTCGAGCAGATCGAGCTCGCGAAAATCGAGGCCTTTCGCGACGTACTCACGCTTGCCGAGAAAAAAGTTGTCGGCGCCCGCGACCTCGTCGCCACGCGCGAGTAAACGCGGAACGAGATTCGATGCGATGAAGCCGGCGGCGCCGGTGACGAGGATTTTCACGCGAGCGCCTTCCGCGTGCGCTCCAGCTCTTCGGGCGTGCCGATGTCGAAGAACGCGTGATCGACGATCTCCGCTTCGAGGTCGCGATGGGCTGCGAGCGTCGCGTAGACGATCTCTTCGAACGAGCACGCGCCGGTTTGCGGGAGGAGATCGAGCGTGTCGCTTTGCATCAGAGAAAAGCCGGCATCGAGGTACGGGAGCTCGGGCGCGCGTTTGTCGAACCGAATCACGAGATCGCCCTCGAGCTCGGCGTTGCCGATGGTGATGCGCGGATAGACGGCGAGGCAGTTGCGATCGTGCTGCTGTTCGTGCTGCTGTTCGCGCTGCTGTTCGTGCTCCTGCACAAGGCGATCGTAGTCGAAGCGGCGGAGGACGTCGCCGTAGGTCAGCACGAAGCGCTCGCCGAGGAGTGCGCGTGCTTCGCGCAACGCGCCGCCGGTGCCGAGTGGTTCGGCTTCGCGGCTGTACGTGATGTCGATTCCGAATCGCGCGCCGTCGCCGAAGTGTTCTTCGATGACTTCGCTGCGATAGCCGGTGAGCAAAACGAATCTGCGCAGGCCGCGCTCTGCGAATGATTCGAGCACACGCTCGAGGTACGGGCGTCCGCCGATCGGGATCATCGGCTTCGGCAAACCTTGCGCGAGCGCGCCGAGGCGCGTGCCGAGGCCGCCGCAGAGGACGGCGACGACGGGCGCGTGCCGCCCGCCGGCGAGCGGCGGGCTGGATTCATAGTCACGCGTCGCGAACCCCGGGCTTACGCCCGGGGCTGAGTCCGACACGCTTTGGACTGCGGCGACCGCAGTCGCCGCTTTTGGACACATCTCGCGAACGGTGTTAAAAGCGGCGACT
>DATKFO010000066.1:0-4842 GCA_035544355.1 Thermoanaerobaculia bacterium | reverse complement strand
GGCGGCGAGCGGAACGTCATCGGCGGTTGATCGCGCATCGGGGTTGGACTGGCGGTTGCTGCCACCGATTCCTGCACCGCATCTTCGACCACTGCCGAGGTGACCGTGATCGATTCGGCGACGGCTCCGGTCGGCGCGTTGCCGACAGTGCCTCCGATCACGCCACCGACCACACCGCCGACAACACCACCTTCGACGCCGCCTTCAAGTCGGCCTTCGTCGGGAGCCGCAGTAGCCGCCGGAGAAGGCTGCGGAACGGCCGCAGTCTTTCGCGGAGCGGTCGGTGACCCAACGCGCATCGGCGGCGGTACCGGAACGGAAATCGGAACCGGCTGATTCGTGTGGCGATCGATGCGGCCGATGCCGCCGGCTTCGATTGCGAGGATCGCGGCGAGTGCGCGGCGATCGAGTCCGAAGCGCTGATAGTCCCACTCCGATTCGAGCACGAGCATCGTCGTGCGCGGAATGACGACGCGCTGTTCGACGCTGATCTTCACCTGCTCCGTCGCGAGCGCGCGGCGCACTGCGGCTGCCGGCTCGTTCGCTTCGCGCTCGGCGAGATATTCGAGATACGCGCGATACGCCTCGCGCTCGAGCAGCGGACCGAACGTGCCGGTGGGAAGCGCGGCTTCGCTCGCGGCGAGGTCGCCGCCGCTGACGAGACGCGCGGCGGGCACGCCTCCGGCTTTGAGCTTGCCGAGGACGATGATCTCGTCGCCGTCCTGCACGTCGTCGAAATGCGTCGGATACATCCACTCGGCCGCGGAGTCCGCAGTTTCGAAGGTCTGTCCGATCGGTTTGCGCAATTCGGTTACGGCTTCGCTCGCGCGCGCATCGATCGCGTCGGTGAACGGAATCGTCACGATGCGGCCGCGGCCTGCGGTGAGTGATTTCGCGATCGCAGATTCCTGGCGCGAGCCGAGGATCAGCACGTGAATCGTCGCTTTGGGAGAAATCGCACGAATCGCGTCGGTCACGTCTTTGCGCTCGGTGCGGCCGAGCGTCGCGACGAGATCGCTCGCGACAACGATTGCACGATCGGGTTGCTGTTGCGCGTTTTTCGCGACGTCGGCGAGGAGCGTGCCGAGGTCGGTGCCGCCGAGGAAGAGACGCGTGCGGAGACGGTCACCGATGCTGCGCGCGACTTCCGACGCCGAGCCGCTGACGAGCGTCACGACATCCTGATCGAACGCATTGACCTGCACACGATCTTGTGCGGGCAATGCGCTCAGCAACGTCTCGAGCGCGCGGATGCGATGCTCTGCGCCTTCCGCCGACGATGCGGACGTGTCGACGTAGAACAACCAACCGCCACGCGAGTCGAGCGTGCTCAGCGAGCGCACTTCGGGACGAAATGCAGCGACGTAGAAATCGCCGGCGCGAAGAACGCGTGCGCGCGATGCCGCGGAGGTCGGTCGCCACGACAGCACGATGTCCGCGGGCGGCGCGTAATCGCGCTCATCGAGCGAGATCACTTCGGCCGTGCTGCGCGACGCGCCGCTCGGTCCTTCGACCGACGACTTCGTCGACGTCGTACTCTCCTCGCCCGGCAGCGCGGTGACGAACGCGCGGAACGAAAAGCGTCCGATCTTCGAGAGACCGCGCAACGGGAGCGAGTACGTACGCACACCGCTCTTCATCGGAAGCAGCGTCGTGTACGAAAGGACAAGGCGCACCGACTGATTCGCGTCGATCGGAAAGATGCGCGCGGAAAAGCGATTGCCCTGGTCCTGTTCGAGCAAGGCGGGATCGCGCATCTGGTGGAGGAATTGTTCGTAGACCTGATTCGCGCGCAGGCGCTCGACGACTTCGCCTTCCATCAGCTGCCCGTTCACTTCCTTCGCGAAGCGGCTGATCGCGGCGTTCGGCGGCAGCGTGCACGAGAAGCGCCCTTCGATGCGGCGGTTCTGCGGATTGCGGAAGCGGAACTCGAGCTCGGTGAGCGAGAGCATTCCCTGGATCGCCGTGCGCGCGGAAAGCTCTTCGAGGATGAGGTCCTGTCCGTCGGGATCGGACATCGAGATCGGCGCAACTGCGGGTCCGAGCACCTTGGCAATCGGTCGCGCTTGTTGTGCGGGTTGCTGTGGCGGCTCGGCGGTGACGAGCACGCCGAGGACCGTGGCGACGAGCAGCGCCGCGCTGAGGGAAATCGATCGAGCGTAAGAGTTCATGGCCGATTAGACGATGATTCCGCGGATTGCGAAACTAGCGATCGGGATCGGGGATGCCGAGGGAGATGTGGCCGCCCGCCAAACGCCACCGTCCCAGCACGCGTTCGTAGATGAAGAGAATGCGATGCGGGAGGCGGTACGACGACGTGCCGTCGCTCACGTCGAGCTCGGCGTTCGTTGCGACGAACGCGTACGGAGTTCCGCTCACGATGCGCGCGCGGATCGCGCCGGGAATCAGACGCGCGTTGCTGAGTCGCCGCGCGAGATACGGCGCGACTGCAGCGCCGTCGAGCTCTTCGCCGGAGAGTGCTCCGACGAGGAATGCATTCGGTGTCGTGCGAATCGAGCGCGGATTGCGCAGCGACGATTCGAATTCCGCGACGACTGTGCGTGTGTCGGCGCTCGGTGATGGCGCGACGTCGGACGGCCGCGGGATCTTGAGCGTGACGAGCTCGTCGGGCCTCACGCCTTGCGAGTCGTTCGAGACTGCGACGCTCCACGCATCGTTTTTCTTGTGCAGCAGCGACGTGTTGCGCCGCTCGAACGAAAACGTCGCGCCGCCGAAGCGAACTTTGTAGCGCATCGTCGTTGCGGTCCACGCTGCCGTGCCGTCGCGGCTCTCGCGCACGACGATGCGCTTCGGCTCGATCTCGAGCGCCATCCCCGACTCGAACGCAGGATCGAAATCGTTGTGCAGCTCCGCGACGATCGCCTCGCGCGACACGAGCGGCTCGGCGGGATCGGCGGGAATCAGCAGCGCGTCGTCATCGATCGACGCGGCCCAGGTCTCGAGGTAACCCGCGGCGAAATCCGCGAGATGCGCGCGCACGAATTTCTCCGCGTCGGAGGTTGCGAGAAGGAGTGCGAGCGCGAGCGAAAGCACGTGGTCATTATGGAGTGCGGCAGCCATGCTGCTGCTTTGGGTAGCGCGGCAAAGACCCAAAGCGGCGGCATGGCCGCCGCACTCCAAATCAATGCCCCACGACGCGGCGCCGCGTTGCGCCGCTCGCCTGCCACCCCAATTGCACCACCTCGAAATCGCTCGCCTTTAGCGCGCTGAACGCGGGATTCAGCACATCGTTGTCCCACCGCGTGTCGTACGTGCCAGTGATGTAGAGATCCGAGCCGTTGTCAGCGACGATCAAACCGTACGTCTTCATCGCCTGAAAAATTTTCTGCACCGGCGCGGCGAAGCGCGTGATGTCGACGCTCGCCTTCAGTCGCAGCCGCGCGCCCATCGGCAACGCGCCGTCGCGATCGCCCGCGCGATGCGACGCGGGGAACACGTAGCCGTTCGTCGCGCGCACGGTCACGCGAAACGCGTGACGGATCGGATCCGCGCCGAACACTTCGTCGTAGCGAATGAGTCCCGGCAGAATCGCGAGGCCCGCGGCATCCGCGCTCGTCCACGTGTCCGGCCGCCGCGCGTTCGAATCGAGCGCGAACACCGCGCCTGAACCCGCCTCCCAACGCGTGCCCGTCCAATGCAATGCATAAAGCTCGAAGAGCAATCGATTGTCGCGATCGACGATGAGCATGTGCCGGTCGCCGTCCGCATTCGGATCGTTGCCCGCGAGCCCGCCTTCGATCCACTTCTGTTGCGTCTTCGCTTCTTCCGGAATCGGATAGCCCGGCGGACGTCCGGGCGCGCCAATGTCGCTCTCGTCGTCGTACTCGAACGTCACGGGCACGAGCGGCTGCGTTCCGACGACGACGACGTACGGTATGCCGTAGATCGGCGCGTCGGGATCGCCGCTGTCGCCGCCGAAATCGGGATGCAGACCGCGCGTCGCGCCGATGAACGCGATGTACGCGGCGCTGTTCGGATCGAGCGGCGCCGACGCGACGCTCGTGTTCCACCAGTTCGACGGCGGAAACAGCGGCAGCGGCTCCGGCAACGCGCCGCCGCGAACGGGCGCCTGTGCAAGCGCGCTCGCTGCGACGAGCGCAATCACCGCAATCGATCGGATCACGATGCGATTCTGAGAAGCACACCGCAGCATCGTTGTGCTCTGGATCACGGCCATTCCGGCGCAAGGTATTGAGAATGTTGGGTTGATTTACAATCCCAGCTTCAAAATAACCACGCCCACCAACCCAGGGAAGAGAAGAGGAACTGCCGTGCTGGAACATGCGTCTGCAGTCCGCCGCATCGCGCTCGCCTTCATGGCGATGCTCGCCGCAACATCCGCCTTCGCCACCGACTACTACGCCGACTCCGCGGGCGGCAACTGGATCACGAACACGACGTGGCACGTCGGGTCACCGGGCGGATCGAATCCGACGCCGGGCACGTACCCCGGCACCGTGACGGGCGACAACGTCTTCATCCAGCTCTCGTCGGGCGTCAGCGTGAACAGCGGCATCCCGCAGCCGGTCGTCCTCGCGCACAGCTGCGCATGCACCCTCAACGTGCAGACCGGCGGCACGCTGAAAGTCACCGGCTCGTCGACCGTCCTCGCAGGCGCGACGCTCGCCATCAGCGGCGGCACGATCACCAACGACAACACGCTCTCCTTCGCCGCCGCATCGTTCTTCAACTGGACCGGCGGCCTGCTCAACGGCGGCGGCACCACGTTTCTCGCCTTCGGCACGCCGAACAGCGCGAAGATGAATCTCACCTCAGGCACGAACATCGTCAGCAATCAGTTCCTCAACGTCGACGGCGAGG
>DATKFO010000065.1:0-2285 GCA_035544355.1 Thermoanaerobaculia bacterium | reverse complement strand
CGCTTTCCTCCGCTTCTAGTAGTTCGAGAACTTGCCCCAGTCCGACCAGTCCGACCAGTTGTTCCAGTTGTTCCAGTCGCGCCAGTTGTTCCAGTTTCCCCAGTTGCCCCAGTTCAGCCACTGCGCAAGCTTCACCGGTTTCTCTTCGTCCCCGAAGATGAGCCTCGCGTCCGCAGGCGCCTTCTGCTCGTCGAACGCGCGGCGGACGGCGATAATCCGCTGTTCCAACGGGTTCGGGCTTGTGGGCTTAGCCGAGATCGACGTCGGCAACAACGCGCCGGCCAACGCGGTCGCTGCAGTAACACTTTTCCAGATCGGGTTCGATGGTTTCGAGTCGTCGCTCTTCCTCTTGGTCATTCTCTCCTCCTACAGGCTGGACGCCGCCCGGCTGACCAGCACCTTCTGATATTCGGCGCTCTGATCCTGCAGAGCGTTGTTGCCGATCCACGCACGCGCGTCTTCGGACAGTTCGTCTTCGGAATACCGCACGTTGGCGACGTTGCCGCGCCAGAAGTATTCGTTCTGCTCTTTCTCCGGGCGCACGCCCTTTCCGTACGCGACGTCGAGGATCTGATGGAGCGCGCGACTTGCGTACCTCCCCTTCACCAAAAGGCTCACGCCCATGAATTGACCATTGACAAAGTGATAGAGGATTCGCTGCAGTTGCACATCGCCGATGCGCAGGTCATCGCCTTCTCGCGAATAGATCCCGATGTTGCCCAGGTCCTGCTCGAGCTTCAGGTTCGGAATCTCGCTCGCCGCTGTGCCGAAACGCCACTGCCGGAACCCGTTTCGGAAATCGAGGTGTCCGATGTGGCCGATCGCCTCCGGCGTCAGGGCTGCCGCGTCGGGTTTCGCCGGCTGCGCGCCAGCCGACAGAACGAAGAGCACGAAGATCAATGCGTGAATCGCAAGCCGATGCATGGAATTGCTCCTTCACGGCGTGAGAGGGACACGCGCAGAGTTTTCTCCGGCGGAAGAAACAAAAAGGGCCGCTTGCGCGGCCCTGATTCACGTTCGTTTGGAGCGGGCAACCGGACTCGAACCGGCGACATCAACCTTGGCAAGGTTGCACTCTACCAACTGAGTTATGCCCGCGTTTTGCTGCGGCGGCGGAGATTAGCGAACCCCCGCACCGCAGTCAAGCGCCTCTAACTAGGGACGTTCGACGCGAATTCCGTACGCGTGCAGCTTGCGATAGAGATTGCTGCGCTCGACGCCGAGGCTCTCGGCGGTGCGGCTGACGTTGCCTCCGAGCTCGCGCAGGCGCGCGAGGATGTACTGCTTCTCGAACTCGTCGCGCGCTTCCTTCAGCGGAAGGTTCGACGCGATCTCGGCCGGCACTTCGGCGCGCGTGCCGAGCTGCAGTTCCTCGGGCTCGATCAGCTCGCCCGCGGAGAGGATGGCCATCCGCTCGATGACGTTCCGTAGCTCGCGCACGTTGCCGGGCCACGAGTAGGTTTTCAACTTCGACTGTGCTGCGGACGAGAGCCGCTTTTTCGGCTGACCCGTTTCGGCGGCGTAGCGGCGGAGAAAGTATTCGGCGAGCAGCGCGATGTCGTTGCCGCGCGTGCGCAGCGGCGGGACGTCGATCGGGATCACGTTCAGGCGGTAATAGAGATCGCTGCGAAAGTTGCCGGTCGCGATCTCGCGCTCGAGGTCTTTGTTCGTCGCGGCGATCACGCGCACGTCGACTTTGATCGTCTGCGCGCCGCCGACGCGCTGGAAGGTCTGCTCCTGCAGCACGCGCAGCACTTTCGCCTGCGCCTCGCCGCTCATGTCGCCGATCTCGTCGAGGAAGAGCGTGCCGCCGTCGGCGAGCTCGAATTTCCCCTTGCGATCGTCGATCGCGCCGGTGAACGCGCCTTTGCGATGGCCGAAGAGCTCCGACTCGATGAGCTCCTTCGGAATCGCGGCGCAGTTGACGTCGACGAATGGCTGCTCCGCGCGCAGCGACATGCGATGCAGCGTGCGCGCGACGATCTCCTTGCCGCTGCCGTTTTCGCCGGTGATGAGCACACGAGAATTCGTCGGCGCCGCGCTGCGAATCTGCTGTTCGAGTTTTTTGATCGCATCGCTCTCGCCGATCAGCAGCTCTTCGAGCGCGAGGTGGCGCCGCAGATCGCTCACCTGCTCGCGCAGACGGCGATCGCTCAGCGCGTGATTCGCGGTGAGCAGCACGCGCTCGAGCGAGAGCGGCTTCTCGAGAAAGTCGTAGGCGCCGAGGCGCGTGGCGCGGACGGCGGCGTCGACGTTGCCGTGTCCGGAGATCATGATCACGGGCG
>DATKFO010000064.1:0-5635 GCA_035544355.1 Thermoanaerobaculia bacterium | reverse complement strand
CCTGCCCGCGGCGCTCGACGATCGCGGCGGCTGGCTGAATCGCGAGATCGCCGATTGGTTCGCGGAGTACGCGTCGGTGATGTTCCGCGCGCTCGACGATCGCGTGACGATGTGGGCGACACTCAACGAGCCGTGGGTCGTGACCGACGGCGGCTATCTGCACGGCGCACTCGCGCCGGGACATCGCAATCTCTTCGAGGCGCCGATCGCTTCGCACAATTTGCTTCGCGCACACGGCGCCGCGGTGCAGGCGTATCGCGGCGTTGGACGCAACGCGATCGGCCTCGTCGTGAATCTCGAGCCAAAATATCCGGCGTCGCAGAGTGAAGACGATCTCGCCGCGAATCAGCGCGCCGACGCGTACATGAATCGCCAGTATCTCGATCCCGTGTTTCGCGGCTCGTATCCGGAAGAGATGGCGGACATGTTCGGCGAAGCGTGGCCGGAGTTCCCAGCGCAGGACTTCGATCTCATCACCGCGCCGATCGATTTCGTCGGCATCAATTACTACAAGCGCGGCGTGACGAAAGCGGATCCGAAGACGATCGTCGAGCGCGCGACGCGCATCGAGCCGGTCGGCATCTACACCGAGACGCAATGGGAAGTCTTCGCGCCCGGCCTCACCGACATCCTCGTCTGGTTCCGCGATCGCTACGGCGCGGTGCCGGTCTACGTCACCGAAAACGGCGCAGCGTTCTACGATCCGCCCACGGCGATCGACGGCGTCGTCGACGATCCGCTGCGCGTGCACTACCTGCGCGAGCACATCGGCGCGGTGAGCGACGCAATCGCGAAAGGCGTCGACGTGCGCGGCTACTTCGTCTGGTCCCTCCTCGACAACCTCGAATGGAGCCACGGCTTCACCAAACGCTTCGGCATCGTCCACGTCGACTTCGCCACGCAGAAGCGCACGCTGAAAAAGAGCGCGCAGTTTTATCGGGACGTGATTCGAGCGGCAAAATGATTTGGAGTGCGGTGATCGCAATCGCCGCTTTTGTACAGCCCCGCGAAAAATGTCAAAAAGCGCCGACTGCGGTCGGCGCAGTCCAAAAGCGCGCTGTCTCACTCGCCGGAATTGGCTGATGGACCACTCGCAAATTGTCCATTCCGATCCGGGGATCCTCGGCGGCACGCCGGTGTTTGTCGGCAAGGCGCGGCGTAGTTGCTGGAGAATTCGGGCTCGTACTGCGGACGGCCGAGCAGGAACCCTTGCGCGAGTTGCACGCCGAGGCTGCTCAGCGTCATCAGGTCGTCGGCGTCTTCGACGCCTTCGGCGATCACGATCGATCCGAAGTCGCGCGCGACCTGCACGACCGATCGAAGCAGCGATTGCCGGTTCGCATCGCGCGCGCAGTGGTTGACGAAGTAGCGATCGACTTTCAGGAACTCGGGCTGGACGTCGAGGATCGTTCGGAAATTGCCGTTGCCGAGTCCGAAGTCGTCGATGGCGATCTGCACGCCGAGGCTGCGCAGCTCCGCGAGCGCGGACGCGAAACGCGTCGCGTCGTAGTACTGCGTCTGCTCGACGATCTCGACGACGATCGACGCGGGATCGAACGCTGCGGCGATTGCGGCGGAACCGAGAAACGTCGCGAAGCCGCGATCGCGCTCGAGCGTCGACGCGTGCACGTTGAGTGAAACGCGCGGAACATCGGGGAACGTCGATGCGCGCGCGATCGCCTCCGCGATACAGCGGCGATCGACGCGAGCTTCCTCGCGCTTCAGGCGCACGTAATCGAAGAGGATCTGCGCGCTCTCGAAGTGCGTGCCCTTCGGCCCGCGCGCGAGTGCTTCGAATCCCCAAAGCTCGGTGGAGGTGCCGCCGATCTCGAAGATCGGTTGAAAGTGGATGCTCAGCGCATCGGGTGCGAGCATTTGCTCGAGGACATCAGACAAGTTTGGGCTCCTTGCGAAGAGAGGTGATGGCGGCCACGAGATCGCTGAGCGCGACCGGCTTGCGGAGAAAGAAGTCGACCCCGAGCCGGTGCACCTCCGCAGTCATCGCGGGACTGGCGTGCGCGGTCATGACGATGATCCGGGCGCGCAACCCGCGCTCGCGGATGCACGAAATCACCAGCAGTCCGCCGGCGTGGTCGATGGGAGAGAGACTGAGATCGGTGATGACGACGTCGAAATCGAGATTGGAGATCAGCGCCTGCGCTTCTTCCGCTTCGCTCGCGCACTCGACCGAGTAGCCGCGTTGCGTGAGGAATTGAGCAACGGCGAAGCGAATCGCGGGTTCGTCGTCGACGATGAGAATGGATGTCGTCATGAGTTATACGGCACTTGGACGAGTGCCGGGATCTCTAAGGGCAAGGGTGCTGCCATGAAACGAGACTTGTGTTTTCAATGATTTAGGAAGTGGGCTGTCTGAGATTTAGATAAACGCGTCCAAGTTACAGACCAAGTGGTCGGTTTTGCGACGGAATGCCCGCGAGATGGAGGGAGTGGGATTCGGGAACCACGTAGGGCCGCCTCTCAAGGCAGCCCGGGACCGGCTGGAGAGCCGGTACGTTGCCGGTCCTACGTTACGACACCGTCTGCGCGACGAGGTACCGCTTCAGCTTCTGGTACAGCGAGCTGCGGGGGACGCCGAGGCGGGCGGCGGCGCGCTCGACGTGACCGTCTTCCTCCTGGATGATGCGCAGGATGTGCTGCCGCTCGAGCGCTGCCAGCGAATCGGGCAGTTTCTCGATCGCCGCCGGAGCGTCGCCGTCGAAGCGAAGATCGGCCGCGGAGATCGTCTCGTCGCCGTGCAACAGCAACGCGCGCTCGAGCACGTTGCGCAGCTCGCGCACGTTGCCCGGCCACGAATGCAGCTGCAGTTCCGCAACCGCATCGGGCGTAACGCGCGCGGGCGCGCGAGCCATGCCGCCGACGATCGACGCGAGCAGCGTTTCGGCGAGCGCGGGAATGTCTTCCGGACGCTCGCGCAGCGGCGGCATCACGACGCGCAATGTGCTGATGCGGAAGTAGAGATCGGTGCGAAATTTTTCTTCGCGCGCACGCGCCGCGAGATCGCGGTGCGTCGCCGCGATCAGGCGCACGTCCGCCTGCCGGTCGCGCACGTCGCCGACGCGGCGAAAGCGTTTTTCTTCGACGACCTTCAGCAGCTTCGCCTGCAGGCCCATGTCCATGTCGCCGATCTCGTCGAGGAACATCGTCCCGCTGTCGGCGATCTCCATCAGTCCCTGCTTCGTCGCCACCGCGCCGGTGAACGCGCCGCGCTCGTGGCCGAACAGCTCCGACTCGACGAGCTCGCGCGCGAGACCCGCGCAGTTCAGATCGACGAACGGCTCGTCGTGCCGCGATCCGTGCTCATGAATCCATCGCGCGAGCACGCCTTTCCCGCTGCCGGTCTCGCCCTGAATCAGCAGCGGACTGTCGGAGAGGATGATGCGCTGCACGTCGTTGCGCAGATCGCAGATCAGGCGACTCGTTCCGACGAACGGATCGACGGCCTTGCGCTGGCGCCGCGTGCGATGCGCGGTGTCGCGCTTGCTCGCGCGCCGCGCCGTCACGAGACGATTGAGCATCACTTTCAGCGCCGCGAGCTCGACCGGCTTGGTCATGAAGTGATCGGCGCCGAGCTTGACCGCGGTGACGGCGAGATCGATCGAGCCGTGCGCGGTGAGCACGACGATGGCGACGTCGGGATCGACCGCTTTGATCTCCGAAAGAAAATCGAGCGACACGCCGTCGGGCAATCGATAGTCGAGGATGATCGCGTCATAGCGTTTGACGCGCAGCACCTCGCGCGCACGCTGCAACGAATCCGCCTCGGCCACGACGAATCCGTTCGTGCCGAGGTAGTCGGCCATCAGCAGACGGATCGTCGCTTCGTCGTCGACGACGAGAATGCTGGAGCGCGCGAACGTCATCGCGCCGCCGGCAGCTGCACCACGAATCGCGCGCCGCCCTTGACGTCGACAACTTCGTTTTCGGGATTGAACAGCAACGCTGCGTCGGAAACACTGTGGAAGAATCGCCGGAAATCACTCCCCGGCGACGGGGCGACTGAAGTCAAGGCAGGTACTCACTCTCTCGGATGGGATTCGACGCTGCGTATCTCCCGGTACGCCGCGTCGGTGTCATGATCCACGAACTTCGCCGATGCAATCCTCAGGAATGACCGACCCCGCGTAAAATCCCACAATGCTGACTGCGCTAACCGAGCTCTCGACCGGAGCTCGCGTCTTCGTTGCGCAGAAGGGCTCGGGCAGTGAGCTGGTGGTATTTCTCCACGCCGTCGGCAGCGATCACACGTCGTGGTACTTCCAGATGGACCGCCTCGCCGATCGCTACTCCGTCGTTTCGTACGATCTGCGCGGCCACGGACGCTCTGCGTTCGACGTCGAAGATTCGATCGTGCGCGACGCCGTGAGCATCAGCGCGTTCGCGAAAGACACGATCGCGCTCATCGAGCACCACGGCTACCGCCGCGCGCATCTCGTCGGACTCGGGCTCGGCGGCGTGATCGCGCTCGAAGTCTTCCGCCGCCGCTCCGACTTCGTGCAGTCGCTGACGCTGTCCGGCACGTTCGCGTATCACCCCGACGCCGACACGCAAGTCGAAGTCGTGCAGGAACAACTCGCGACCGCGTCGCTCGCCGACAACGCACGCGCGCGCGTCTCGTCGTACTTCGCGCCGTCGACGCCGCGCGAGATCATCGATCGTGCATTCGCGGCCGAGGCTTCGAAGAATAAGCATGTGTACCTCGCGTCGTGGGTCTCGATGTTTCAGAGCGACTACCGGCGCATGCTCGAGCTCATCGACGTACCGCTGCTTTTGCTCGGCGGCACGCTCGATCACGTAGCTCCCATCGATCCGCATCTCACGACGATCCAGGCGAACGTCCCGACCGCGCAGCTCGTCGTCATCGACGGCGGCGGCCACTTCGCGCAGCTCGATCATCCGAACGAATTCACGCGCGCGCTGCGATCGCATTTGCTGCGCGCACGCTCGACGGAATCGCAGCGCATCGCACCCGCGGAGCCGCGCGCGATCCGCATCGAGAACGGCACGTTCGGCAGCGCGATCGCGTCATTGCTCACGCAACGCGGCGTGCGTCGCTTGCCCGATGCACCGCACGAAAAACTCGCGATCGCGGTCGCGAACGGCTCCTGGCTGATGTCCGGAACACCGCAACTCCTGATCCGCGAAGACGACGCAGAAACGGAACTGCGCATCCTCGCCGGCTGCGAGGACGTGAAGTGGCGCCACGAGATCGCCGGCGCGCGTGATCTCGAGACCGTGATCGATCGCGCGATCGCGATCGCGAAGAGTGAGCCGCCGGGCGCGGTGTCGCTCACCGTCGCGAACGAAGCGTTCCGCGAGCGCTCCGACACGATCACCGTCGGCAACGAGCCGCGACAGAATCCGCACTCCGCGACCGAAGCCTCGCCCGATGCCGTCGAGCGCGCGGCGCGTTTGATCGCAGCGGCACAGCGTCCCGTCGCGCTCGTGTGCGAAGCCGGCCGATATCGCGGCGGCGCCGAAGCGCTCGTGCAGCTCGCGCAACGGCACGCGATTCCGATCGTCGAGCATCCACGCCGCGGCTTCTTCAATTTCCCCACGCGCCACGCGATGCACCTCGGATTCGATCCACAGCCGATCCTCGAGCAATCCGATCTCG
>DATKFO010000063.1:0-2467 GCA_035544355.1 Thermoanaerobaculia bacterium | reverse complement strand
GGGCGGTGGTCTTCTGCCCTCTGCCCTCTGCCCTCTGCCCTCTTCATAGCGCCCTCACCAGTTCCTCGAAGTGCTCGCCGCGATGTTCGAAGTTGCGGTACTGATCGAAGCTCGCGCATGCGGGCGAGAGCAGAACGGTTTCGCCACTGCGCGCGTTTGCGCGCGACCATTCGATTGCGTGTTGCATGTCGCCCGCGCTCACGATCGGCGCGGCGCCTTCGAGTGCGTGCGCGATTTTTTCGGCGGCGGATCCGATCGTCAGGACTGTGCGCGCTTTCGCTTGCACGAGGTCGCGCATGCGCTCGAATTCGCCGGCTTTGTCTTTGCCGCCGAGGATCAGGATCACGGTCGAGGGGTCGAAGCCTTCGAGCGATTTCAACGTGGCGTCGACGTTCGTGCCTTTCGAATCGTTGACGTAGCGAACGCCTTCGAGCTCGCGCACGAGCACCATGCGGTGCGGCAGTCCGCTGAATGTGCCGAACGCGATCTGCACCGAGACGTCGTCGACACCGGCTGCGCGCGCGGCGAGCCACGCGGCGAGCGCGTTCTCGACGTTCGCGGTTCCTTCGAGCTTGAGCGACGTGCGCGGAATGCGTCGCTCGTCGCCGTGCACGTTCAGGATCATGTCGGTGCCGTCGAACCACGCGCCTTCGCCGACGCGATCGGTGCTCGAGAATTTCCAGACGTGTGGCACAGACACTCCTGTCTGTGCGTGCTCGAGGTTCGCATTGAGAATCGCGGTGTCGCCCGATTGCTGATTGCGGAACACGCGATGCTTCGCGGCCGCGTACGCGTCGAGATTTGCGTAGCGATCCATGTGATCGGGCGTGATGTTCAGCAGCAGCGCGACGTCGGCGCGGAACGTGTCGATCGTTTCGAGTTGGAACGACGACAGCTCGACGACGTACGTCCGCGGCTTCTCGAAGTCCAACGACGCGATGAGCGGCTCGCCGATGTTGCCGGCGACGATCGGTTGATGGCCGGCGACGCGCAGGATCTCGCCGATCAGCGACGTCGTCGTCGACTTCCCGTTCGAGCCGGTGATCGCGATGACGGTGCCGTTGAGATGGCGGTACGCGAGCTCGATCTCGCCGATCACCGGAATCGTTCGCGCGTAGGCACGCTGCAGCAACGGAATCGTCGCCGGCACGCCGGGACTGAGGACGATCTCCTCGACGTCATCGAGCAGCGAGGTGTCTTCGCGTCCGAACGCGCGCTCGACGCGAGCATCCAATTCGTACGGCAGCGCCGGATCGGACTTGCTGTCCGCAAGCACGACTTTCTCGCCGCGCGCGGCGAGAAAGTTCGCCGACGCGACGCCCGACTTTGCTGCGCCTAGGACGAGGGTCTTCATCGCAATTTCAAGGTGGCGAGACTGAGCAGCGCGAAGATCACCGCGATGATCCAGAAGCGCACCACGACTTTCGTTTCTCTCCACCCCGACAATTCGAAGTGGTGATGGATCGGCGACATTTTGAAAATGCGGCGGCCGGTGAGCTTGAACGACGCGACTTGCAGGATCACGGACAGCGCTTCGATCACGAACAGTCCACCGACGAACACGAGCAGAATTTCCTGCTTGATCATCACGGCGAGGCAGCCGATCGCGCCTCCGAGAGCGAGCGATCCGACGTCGCCCATGAAAATCTCCGCCGGATGCGCGTTGAACCAGAGGAAGCCGAGCGATGCTCCGACCATCGCTCCGCAGAAAACCGCCAGCTCGCCGGCCTGCGGGACCCACGCGATGCGGAGGTAATCCGCAACGCGGAAGTTTCCGGCGGCGTAAGTGAGGATCGTGTAAGCCCCGGCCTCGATCAGCGTCGTCCCGATCGCGAGTCCGTCGAGACCGTCCGTCAGGTTCACCGCATTCGATGCCCCGACGATGACCAGCATGATGAACGGGATGTAGAGAATCCCGAGGTTCAGATGCAGCGTCTTGAAAAATGGAAACGTTAATACTGTCGAATAATTGTTATGGATCGAAGGCAGATACGCGATCGCAAGTCCGGCCATCAACGCCACGACGATCTGCGCCGTGAATTTTTGTTTTGGCGTGAGTCCGAGGTTGCGGCGTTTGACTAGCTTCTGGTAGTCGTCGATGAATCCGATCGCGCCGTACGCGAACGTCACGAACAAAACGATCCAGATGTAAGGATTGAGGATGTCGGCCCACAGCAGCGTGGGAATCAGGATCGCGATGTTGATCAGAATCCCGCCCATCGTCGGCGTGCCGGCTTTCTGCTGATGCGACTTCGGCCCTTCTTCGCGAATGAACTGACCGAGCTTGATCTGCCGCATGCGCTCGATCAGCCACGGGCCGAGGATGAAGCAGATCACCAGCGCGGTCAGCGCGGCCCAGGCGGTGCGAAACGTGATGTACCGGAAGACATTGAATCCGGAGATCATGTTGCGCAGCGGATAGAGGAGGTAGTACAGCATTACTTTCGGCCTCCCACGTGGTTGCCGG
>DATKFO010000062.1:0-3996 GCA_035544355.1 Thermoanaerobaculia bacterium | reverse complement strand
GAGATTGTCGAAGTACGCGTGCGAGCTGTTGAAGTCGACGCGATAGCCGCCGTAGCCCGCGGGCGCTTGTCCGCAATAGAAGTTTTGATCGGTCGGCGAGCAGCGATAGATCTGCGTGAAGAGCTGGCGCAACGCGGCGGGTCGCGCGATCTCGTCGAGCCACGCGACGTCGCCGGTGCGTATCGCGTGCGCGGCGGCGGTGTATGCGGTGTTGTGATAGTCGGTCCACGTGGTGCACCAGTAGAGATCGTCCCAGCTCTCCTGCGGCGTGGGATCGTTGCCGAAGCAATCGATCTCGTCGGAGAGAATCGGCGTGCCCCAGATGCGCGGGAGCAGTCCGAACGACATCAGTCCGTGGACGCCGAGGGTGTTCGTTTTTTCGATCGTGCGATCGAGGACTTGTTGGATGGTTTTGTCGTAATCGGCGAACGGCTGCGCGAGTGTGAGCGGCGGAACGGGATCGACGGCGCCCGATGCGGTGAACCATGTGCCGTCGGGCCAAGCGCGCAGCGGATGATTGAGCGGCGCCCAGACGCTGCGCTCGAGCTCTTCGCGGGTTGCGCCGCGCGGAGCGGCGGCGACGGCGAATGTGGCGAACATTCCCTGGCGCGCGCCGAGCCACGCCTGATCGTCGGCGATGTCGATCGCGAGTGCGCCGTCGTCGAGTAAGCGAAGCGCCTGCGGTTCGTAGCGGTGCATGTGATCGAGCGCGATCGCGAGCGTTCCTTCTGCGCCGCTGATCGCGAGCAGCGCACCGTCGGCATCCACGCCTGTCGTGTTGTTCGACAGCTCGAATTGCGAAGGCGCGGTGCGCGATGCGCGGAGTTTCTGTCGCACGAATGCAGTGCTGCCGTTCATGTGCAATGCGGGCGCGTTGCGTGCGCCGGCGACGGTGATGTCGAGCGGCGCGGTGAGCGCGGAGCTCAGCGTCGCGCGCACACGGCGAACGCGCATCGCGTTCGGAACACCGCCGCCGCAGACGATCACGCCTTGTCCATCGCAGATGCGTCCCTCCCAGGCGAGCGTCTGCCGAACGATTGCCGTCGATGAGCCTGCGCTGAACACGTAGCGACGCTCGGCGCTGAAGTCGCCATTCGCGTGCTCGACGATCACGACCGCGCTCAGCGAGCCGGCGTGCTCGATCGTGATCCGGCGCAACGTGCTCAACGTGATGTCGGATTCGTTCACGCGCGCCGTCAGCGCACCGCCACCGGCGAGTCGCGTGTTGCCTACGCGAATCTCATCGAACAGCGAAGACGTCGACGCATCGATCGTGAACTTCGCGGTACCCGTGTCGACGACGACGCGATTGCCGTCGCGCTCGAGGCGCAACGGCGACGCGGTCGCGGGATTGCGTACCGAACCGTCGGTAACGAGCCGATACGTCGCGATCGCATTCGCAGCGACGGATGCGGGAAACGACACGAGCACCCACTGTATCGGCGCAGCACTGTCATCGCGTCCTGCGTTCCATCGTGCGAGCACGCGGAACTCCGCGGCAACGGCGACTCCGTGATCGTCGACGATCGCGAGCGCATCGACGCTCCGAACATTCGCGCTCTTCGGAAGCGGAACGCCCGATCGCACAACCTCGGCAGACCGCACGACTCCCGCGGTCTCACGGACTAGAAGCGGAACGCTCGCCATCGCAACGGAGGTCGTCACGGAAGCGAGCACAGCGACGGCGAGCGTCCGCCTCATCCTTCCAACATCGCGCGCTCACGCGATGTTGGCAGTAGCCTGGGTCACGTAGGACCGCGGGCCGGCTAGAGAGCCGGCCCTACGTCTGTCCCGCGCGAATGTGAATCTCCACGCGGCGATTGAGCTGACGCCCGTCCGGCGTGTCGTTCGGTTCCTTCGGCTGCGATTCGCCGAATCCACGCGCGCTCACATGCGACGGCTCCAGGCCCTGATTGACGAGGTAGTCGCGCACTGCGTCTGCGCGGCGCTCGGACAACGCAAGGTTGTAGTCATCCGATCCCGTCGAATCGGTGTGGCCTTCGACGTCGATGTAATTCTCCGGATAGCGCTGGAAGTTTTCGGCGAGACCGCGCAGCGTTGCTCGCGATTCCGATCGCAGTCCCGATGAGTCGGTGTCGAACAGGATGTCGCTCGTCAAACGCACATCGATCTCCCCCTCGGAAGGACGAGACACTTCGACGCCCGGAATCTCGCGCAGCTCCTGTTCCTGTTTGTCCATGCGATGGCCGACCGCGCCGCCGATCGCCGCACCTGCGACCGCGCCGACGACGGCTCCGGCGCGGTTGTTGCCGCCCTGATTTCCGATGATTGCACCGGCGATCGCGCCGGCCGCGGCGCCGATCGCGGCTCCGCGTTTCGCTTTCTTGTTCGGATCGTCGTCGGTCGTGGCGCAGGCCACGGCGAAGATGGTGATGAGAAGGATTACGGATGCTTTTCTACGCAACATGTCAGCGATCTCCCATGAAGATGTGCAGCGTGACGCCGCGCTCTTCGTCATTGCGATGAGCCTGCAGCGTCGATGCCGGTATGTCGAAACCGATGAGCGCGTCGCGCACGATCGTCGAGGTGTCGCCCGCGGCGACGATGTCGATCTCGCGGCCGCTCACGATGCGGGCGATCTCATCGAGGTGCCCCGATTGCGGATCATCGAAGCGAACGACGATCACATACGGCGCGGGCCGCGTGACGTCGAGCTCGGTGATCTTCTCGAGCTCCGCCATCTGTTTGTCGAAGGCGAAGCCGCGACGCGCACCCGCGTTCGCGCCTTTCGCTGCGCCCGCGGCTGCGCCGATCGATTCGCCGAGATCGCGCGCGTCTCTGTAGCGAGCGATGGCGTCGTCGATGGATTCGGATTGCGGGCCGCCCGTGATCGCGGCGATCACGCCGACGACTCTGCCGATGCGGCGGCCGGTGTCCGCGCCGGCGGCGCTTTCTTCGGAGCCTTGCTGCACCGCAGCGGTGACGGCGCCGATGGCGCTGGGATCCGTCGTGGGATCGACTTCGGGTTTCGTGGCTTGTTGTTGGGATGCGCAGCCGATGAGCAGGACCGTGGCGAGGAGAACGTACTTCACAAAACCTCCCGTATTGCAGCCTCGAGTGTATGCAGGAAAGGGTGCCCTCTTCGGGCACCCTTCAGTTACATCGTGTTACGCATTACGCATTCGCGCGAACGTGAATCTCGACGCGGCGGTTCAACTGGCGGCCGCTCGCCGAACCGTTCGACGCACGCGGATCGGATTCGCCGCGGCCGATCGACTCGATGCGCGAGCTGCGGATGCCGAGGTCCTGGAGATAGTCTTCGACCGAGTTTGCGCGACGGATCGAGAGGCGCTGGTTGTACGCCGCCGAGCCGGTCGAGTCGGTGTGACCCTCCACGATGATGGTCGTGTTCGGATACTTCTCGAACACGTCGGCCATCTCCTGCAGCGAGTCGCGGGACGCGCGACGGAGCGCCGCGGAGTTGTAGTCGAACAACACTTCGTTGCGGACCGTCACCTGAAGCTCGTCGTCATCGACGCGCTTCACGTCGACGCCTTCGATCTGACGGAGCTCGCGCTCCTGCTTGTCCATCATGGCGCCGATGATCGCGCCGGCTGCCGTTCCAACGACGCCGCCGACCACTACGCCCTTCTTCGTGCTGCCGCTGCCTCGGTTGTTCCCGATGATCGCGCCTGCCACTGCACCGGCGACGCCACCGATGATTGCGCCCTTCTTGGTCTTGTCGCGCTCGGTGGCCGTGTCCGCGATTGCGGTTCCGGCTGCGAGAAAGGCGACGAGCATGGTTGCGATGAGCTTGTTCATATTGGGTCCTCCTTGAATCGTTCTGCCCTTCTCATCGCAACGCAGGTGCCATCGGTCGAATCGCCTTCGAAACTAGAGACCATTCGGCGATGTACCATTCGCGCGATGGCCGGCGAGCAATCTCTTCGGGACGTGATCCGCAACTCACTGAATTACGGAGACTTAACGTTCCGTGATTACATGGAGCTGGCGCTGTATCACCCCGAATTCGGC
>DATKFO010000061.1:0-2549 GCA_035544355.1 Thermoanaerobaculia bacterium | reverse complement strand
GGGTGGGTGCGAAGGATCCCCTGCCGGCAGAGCGCGTCTCGTGTCGCCGGAGGGGATCCTTCGCGCCCACCCGCCACCCGCTCAGGATGACACTGGGATGACGCAGCACAAGCTAGTCACCAGTCACTGCATCGTAGACCGCCCGCGCGAGCTCCGCGATCTCTTTCTCGCGCGGCGCGTCATCCGCCGCACGCTTCGGCGTCTTCGTGAAGATCGCGATCGCGACGTGCTGCTTCCCATCAGCCGACGTGATCACGCCGACGTCGTTGAACACGCCGGGCATCGTGCCGGTCTTGTGCGCGAGCTTCGCGTTCGCCGGAATGCCGGCGCGGATGCGTTTCGCGCCCGTCTTCGTCTCGGTCATCAACTTCACCGCGAGCGCGTGACTCGCATCCGACAATCCCAAGCGGCGCGACCAGAATCGCATGAGCAACTCGAGCATCGCATTCGGCGTCGCAGTGTCGCGCGCATCCGCGACGTAGGCAGGGACGCCGCTCTTGCCAATGTCAGCCGCGATCACACGCTCTTCGCGATCGATGCGAATCCCCGCGATGCCGATCTCCTGCGTGATCGTCTTTGCGCCGAGCTTGCGGATGTAGTAATCGCACGGCGTGTTGTCGCTGTCGCGCAGCATCAGCTCCAGCAATTCACGCTGCGTCACGGTGATCGGCTTCCCTTTCGCGCGGTCGCGCAACGGACTCCACCCGGGGCTGAACTCCGTGATCGTCACGTTTTCGCCGAGCGAGAGCTTGCCCGCGTCGACGCGGCGCAGCACGGCGATCGCGATTGCGAATTTGTAGACGCTTCCCATCGGAAAGCGCTCGTCGGCGTGAATCGCGATGCGGCGTCCCGATTCGAGATGAATCGCGGCGACGCCGATCGTCGCGTCGGTCGTCTGCGGCGGCGGCTGGAAGAGCGCGGCAAGAAGGATCCAGAACATGCAACGGATCGTAGACGGAGATTGGGGCATTCATGTGGCGCACCGAAGGCGAGCCGTATAATCCCGGAACCATGGCCGAACAGCCCGCCGGGTCGCGGGCGCGTTTCCGTACTCTTGCTGCCGAAACCTCGATTCCGATCGATGCCGAGGATTTGCTCGCGCTTGCCAAGCGCTACTCGGATCAGGGGATGTACGACGAGTCCATCCACCTGTTCGAGATGGCGGAGAAGCTCAAGCCGGGCTCGGTGGCGCTGCGCATCAATCTCGCGCGCGTCCGCGATCTGAAGCAGGCCGCGGAAGAGAGCCGCTACACCGCGGTGCGCCAGGACGTGTTCGGCGAGCGCGCGCGCGACGAGATTGACTCATCGCAATACGTCGGCCTTGCGCAGTACTACATGGCCAAGGACCAGACATCCAAGGCGATCGAGCTGCTCGAGATCGCAAAGATCAAAACCCCCAACAATTACCGCCCCTTCGAGATCCTCGGGCGTCTTCACTACTCGCAGGGAGAGTGGACGTCCGCTCATGAGGAGATCAGCAAGGCGCGCAAGCTCAATCCGTTCGATCGCGGACTCGCCGAGATCAGCGGACGCATCCAGTTCGAGCTGAAGAATTTCGATCACGCGCTCGACGACTTCATCGACGCGTTCCTGCTCGCCACCGATCAGAAGGGCGAATCGACCGAGCCGGTGCGGCGCATGATCAACACGCTCAAGCGCATCCACAACATCGACCCGAAAGACCTCAACGCGCGGATCAAAGATCGCGTCGAACATCTGCAGCTCTGCACCGAGCGCCTCGAGTTCCGCAAAGAAAATCTCTTCCGCCTCGACAGCCACAAAGATCTCAAGGAGATCCTGCACAAGATCACGCGCGCGGCGGAGAAGCGTGAGGATCTGATCACGACGTCGGCGGAGCTGCGAAGACTCAAGGTCTTCCTGCACATGAAGGACGAGCAGATCTTCCGCCTCTCGAAATTCGCGCACGTCGAGTCGTTCGGCGTCGACGATTACGTCTTCCGCGAGGAAGACCGCTCGATGGATTTCTATGTCGTGCGCGACGGCCGCATCGAGATCCGCAAGGACACTCCGTTCGGCCCGCAAATCCTCGGCGCGCTCACGAGCGACAACATCTTCGGCGAGATGAACTTCATCGACCGCACGCATCGATCGAGTGATGCGCTCGCGACCGAGCCGTCGGCGACGTACACGTTCTCGTTCAGCGCGCTCGATCAGCTGATGGACGAGGACAAAGAGCTCGCCGTCGGCTTGCACTGGGCATTCTGGCGCTCGCTGACGGAAAAAGTCCGCGACGCGAACGAGCAGCTCAAGCTGTTCTTCCAGGAAGACGCGAAGAAGGGCGGCGGGCGCAAACGTGCCGAGGGCACGCGCGAGGTGCAGCAGGTCACGGTGAAGTCGGAAGACAAAGTGGATCTGTTCAAAGAGCGCGGCCTGTCCGCGGCGGAAATGAAACTGCTCGCAACGTTCTCGACCGAGACGCGCTTCAAGCAGGGATCGATGATCTTTCGCGAGGGAGAGAGGGGCGACAAGCTCTACATCGTCCTCGACGGTCGCGTGCGCATCTCGAAGTTCATCCCCGGCGTCGGCGA
>DATKFO010000060.1:0-2721 GCA_035544355.1 Thermoanaerobaculia bacterium | reverse complement strand
AGCCACGCCAGAAGTTCCAGGTGAAATCGAAGATCTCGGGCATCGTGCGGCGCGCGATGATCCAGGTCGGCGACACGGTGCGCGCCGGCGATCCGCTGTTCGAGATCGCGCCCGATCCGACGCCGCTCGAAGTCTCGGAAGTCGATCGCCGCGTCGAGTCTGCCGAGGCGAGTTACCGGCGTGCGGATAGCGAATATCAGCGCGCACTCGAGCTCACGAGCTCCGGCGTGCTGCCGAAGTCGGAAGTCGACACCAAGAAAGAACAGTACGAGCTCGCGCGAGTCGCGCTCACGAAAGCACAGCAGGATCGCGACCTCACGCGCAAAGGCCGCATCGTCAGCACCGGCGGACAGGAATCGATCATCCGCGCACCGGCCGCGGGCACGATCCTCACGCGCGTCGTCAACGAAGGCGATCCCATCGTACCGCTCACGTCGTATCAGCCCGGCACCGAGATGGCGACGGTCGCCGACATGTCCGATCTGATTTTCAAAGGCACGGTCGATGAGATCGATGTCGGCAAGCTCTCCGTCGGCATGATCGCGCGCATCAAAGTCGGCGCGCTGCCGACCGACGTCGTGACCGGCAAGGTCTCGCGCATCGCACCGCAGGCGCAGCAGAAAGAAGGCGCGACGCTGTTCGACGTCGAGATCGAGCTCGATCCGGGACAAAAGATCACGCTGCGCGCCGGCTACTCCGCGAACGCCGACGTGATCATCCGCGAGAAGAAAGACGTGCTCGTACTCCCCGAGCGCCTCGTGACATTCGAAGACGGCGGCAAGAAAGCCTTCGTCGAAATCCCGAACACCGATCCGAAGGCGCAGCCGAAGAAAGTGGAAGTGAAGACGGGAATCTCGGATGGCCTGAACGTCGAGATCACGTCGGGACTCTCGAAGGGCGCGAAGGTGGTGGAGAGGCCGCCGAAGGAAATCTCGTAATGAAAGTTGCAGAGTTGCAGAGTGACAGAGTTGCAGAGAAGAAGCTGCGACCCGTCCTCCTCTGCAACTCTGTAACTCTGTAACTCTGTAACTCTGCAACTCGACAAACATGATCACCTTCAAAGACGTCCTTCGCCAACTGATCCGCGACGTGCGCACAGAAAAGCTGCGCACGTTCCTCACGGTCTTCGGCATCGTGTGGGGCACGGTTGCGATCAGCTTGATGCTCGCGTTCGGGACCGGGCTGCACAAGCAGCTCATCAAGAACACGGCAGGCCTCGGCGATCGCATCGTGATCGCGTGGCCGGGGCTCACGTCGATTCCGTACGAGGGTCTCGGCAAGGGGCGGCGGTTGCGGATCACCGAGGAGGATATTGCGGCGATTCGTGCGGACGTGGCGGGACTCAAGGCGATCTCCGGCGAATACCAAACGAGCATGCGCCTCGACTACGGCACGAAGACGATGTCGGTCGACATCTCCGGCGTCGCCGCCGACTTCGGCGCGATGCGCAATCTCATTCCGGCGATGGGCGGCCGCTTCATCAACGCGATCGATGACAACGAGCAGCGCCGCGCGATCTTCATCGGCGACAAGTTGAAAGAGAGCGTCTTCGGGGGCGGCGAGGCGATCGGAAAAATCATCCTCGTGAATCAGTCACCGTTCCAGGTCGTCGGCGTGCTGGAGAAAAAATCGCAGGACTCGAGCTACAGCGGCCGCGACAACGAAAAAGCGTTCATTCCGTCGAGCACGTTCCGCGCGCTCAACGGCGACAAGTACGTCGACAACATGGTCTTTCAGGCGGACGGCGCGTCGAACACGAAGACCGTCATCGATCGCGTGACCGCCGCATTCGGCAAACGCCTGCGCTTCGATCCGAAAGACAAAGAAGCGCTGTCGATGTGGAACACGACCGAACAGTTCGAGTTCTTCGACATCTTCATGCTCGCGTTCAACAGCTTCCTCGGCATCGTCGGCGTGCTGACACTCATCGTCGGCGGCATCGGCGTGTCGAACATCATGAACGTCGTCGTCGAGGAACGAACGCGCGAGATCGGCATCAAGATGGCCCTCGGCGCGAAGCAGCGCTGGATCCTCATGCAGTTCCTGATGGAGACCATGCTAGTCACGGCCTTCGGCGGCGCGATCGGCTTCGCGATCTCGTGGGGCATCTGCTGGATCTTCCCACGCACGCCGCTCACGAAAAACGCGATCGAGTTCATCGGCGCACCGGAGCTCTCGCCGCTCGTCGCCATCCTCACCGCCGTTGCACTCGGCATCGTCGGACTCGTGGCCGGCTACTTCCCCGCGCGCGACGCAGCGCGATTGGATCCTGTGGTGGCGATGAAATCATGAACGAGAGTGAAAGGCAGTTGCAGAGTTCCAGAGTTGCAGAGGAGTTGACGCCGGTCCCCTCTGCAACTCTGCAACTCTGTAACTCTGCAACTCGAAAATGACAAACCTCCGCATCATCCTCACCCTCTTCGCCAACTCCGCGCAGCTGCAGAAAAAGCGCGCGTACCTCACGATCGCGGCGATCGCGTGGGGCACGGTCGCGATTCTGCTGCTGCTCGCGTTCGGTGAAGGACTGAAACGCCAGCTCGACAAGAATCGCCGCTCGACCGGCGAGAACCTCGCGGTGATGTGGCCCGGCGAAACGGTGAAGCCGTGGCAAGGCATGCCGCCGGGACGTCCGATCCGCCCGCGCATCGACGACGTCGAGTTGCTACGCGCGCAGATGCCGGAGCTCAAGAGCGCACACGCAGAAGTCGTGTCGTGGCGCAC
>DATKFO010000059.1:0-2813 GCA_035544355.1 Thermoanaerobaculia bacterium | reverse complement strand
TGGGGCCGCGAAGATATCAAATGGATGGCAGATGGCGGATGGCAGACGGCGCTTGCCGGTTCTGCCATCCGCGATCTGCCATCTGCCATCTAGCTTGCGGCGGCCTTTTCGCGTTTGAAGACCATGCCGATGTGATCGGTCGCGCCGGTTTTGAAGTTGATCGAGGTGATGCTGACCAGCTCCCATCCTTCATCGCCGAGGCGGTTGAGCTCCTCCGCGCGGCGCGGATCCATCGAGTAATTCTCCGACCGGACGTTGATGATCTTGTATTCCCAGGTCTTCATTGTCCGCGCTCCCTCCCGGCGCTGCTGTGGTTGCTGAGGCGGGAAGTGTAAGGCAAGAGTTGCAGAGTTTCATAGTTGCAGAGTTGCAGAGGGGACGCCTCGATCACTCACTCTGCAACTCTGCGACTCTGCAACTCTGTCCGCCACTCGACCGCGTCCGCAGGGAAATCCGTGATCACGCCATCGCATCCCAACTCCGCGAGGCGGTTCCATTCGCGTACGCGATTCGCGGTCCAGGGGATGACGCGGATGTTGCGCGCGCGCAGCGACGTGACCATGTCTTCGTCGACGTAGTGGTAATTCGGGAAGCACCATGTCGCGCCGAGGCTCGCCACGTAATCGGCCACGTTCATCAGGTATCCGTGGAACGTGATGCCGAGGGGGAATCGGACGCCGCGGCTTGCGAGCTCGGCGATTGCGGAGTGATCGAATGATGCGACGACGACATCGGGCCAGCGGCTCACGTGCTCGATGAGCGCCTGCTCCCATTTGCTCTTCTTCACTTCGAGCACCATCTTCGCGCGGCCGGCGAATCTGGAGAGATCTTCGAGCCGATCGACGAGTGCGCCGCGCTCGGCGAGCTGCGTGAACGTCAGCGACTCGGTGTCATCGTCGTCGACGAGGTCGTCGTGAAAGAGCACGGCGGTGTGATCGAACAGGAGGCGCAGGTCGGTCTCGAAGCCATCGGCGCCGGCGCGCAGCGTTTCTTCGAACGACGCCATCGTGTTCTCCGGAAAGCGCTTCGGACTGCCGCGATGTCCGTAGATGAGAAACGAATCGATCATGCCGTTTCTCTTGTCGCTCCGGAAACGCCGTGGTAGCTTGGCCGAAACAGCGGAGAGGCGTTCATGGCGAAGAAAATCCTTCTCGCGGACGACAGTATCACCATCCAGAAAGTCGTCGAACTGACGTTCTCGGATGGTGATTACGAAGTAACGGCCGTCAACAACGGGGCGAAAGCGATCGCGAAGCTTGCCGAGTTCCGTCCCGACATCATCCTTTCCGACATCATCATGCCGGAGAAGAACGGCTACGAAGTCTGCGAGTTCGTGAAGTCGCATCCCGAGTACAAGAGCATTCCGGTCGTTCTTCTCACGGGCACATTCGAGCCGTTCGATCCCGATCGCGCCGACAAAGCGGGCTGCGATGCGGTGGTGACGAAGCCGTTCGAATCGCAGAGCCTGATTCACAAAGTCGAAGAGCTGATCTCGCAGAGCCGCAGCGCGGCTGCCGCGCCCGCACCTGCGCCACCGGAGCCTGCTGCGTCTCCGTGGATGGATGACGCGCCGGTCGCGACTGCGCCGGATGACTCTCCGTTCTCGGCGGCGCCCGAGCCGTTCACGCACAGCGCAGACATTTTCAGCGCACCGCCCGAGCCGACGCCGACGATCGACATGCCATTCGATTCGCCTGCGGAGCCCGCGTTCGGCGGCGAGACGCGCGCGTTTCCGCGCATGACGTTCGATGAATTGCAGCAGGCAGCGCCTGCGCCGGAGCCTCCGCCCGCGGCAGAACCTTCGCCGTGGGATGAGCAACCTGCATTCGGCGGCGAGACCCGCGCGTTCCCGCGCATGACGTTCGACGAAATGCAGCAGATGGCTTCGACGCCTGCGCCGGAGCCCGCAGCTCCCGAAGTCGACGAGTCGCCGTTCGGTGCGCCGCCGCCGGTCGAAGAGTTCAGCGGCGAGACGCGCGCATTTCCGCGACTCAGTTTCGAGGAGTTGCAGCAGATGGCCGGCGCGACACCCGCCGCGGCTCCTGAGCCGCCAGCACCAGCACCTGCGGCAGAAGAATCGGCGCCGTGGGATGAGCAGCCAGCGTTCGGCGGCGAGACGCGCGCGTTCCCGCGCATGTCATTCGACGAATTGCAGCAGATGGCATCGACTCCCGCGCCCGCGCCGGAGCCCGAAGCGGAAGCCGCGCCGTGGGACGAGCAACCTGCATTCGGTGGCGAGACGCGCGCGTTTCCGCGCATGTCGTTCGACGAATTGCAGCAGATGGCATCCACACCCGCGCCGGAGCCCGCAGCGCCCGTCGAGTCGGAGCCGTGGGAAGAGCCGGTGACGCAGGCGTGGTCGCCGATTCCGGAAGAGCCGGTCGTCGAAGAAGAGACGCCGTTCGCCGCCGAGCCCGAGCCGGAAGCGCACGCGTTTCCGACTGCGGTCAACAATCAGATCACCGACGTTGTCGCGGAGACCGCGGTCAACAATCAGAGCACGGACGTCGTCGCCGAGACCGAGGTCAACAATCAAATCACCGATGCGGTCGAGAAGACGACCGACGTGAATCCGCAGATCACCGACCTGACGGATGACCAGGTCGATCGCATCGCGCGCCGCGTCGTGCAGCTCATGTCGGATCAAGTCGTCCGCAACATCGCCTGGGAAGTGATTCCCGATCTCGCGGAGATGGTGGTGAAGGAGAGGATCCGGCAGCTGGAGTCCGAAGCTTAGCCAGAGTGTCATCCTGAGCGGGTGGTGGAGTGGGCGCGAAGGATCCCCTGCCGGCGGAGCGCGCTTCGTGCAGAAC
>DATKFO010000058.1:0-4852 GCA_035544355.1 Thermoanaerobaculia bacterium | reverse complement strand
GATCGGTGATCGGTGATCGGTGATCGAGGCGGTTCAGCGCTTGGGAGGCACCGCCTCGATCACAGATCACCGATCACGACCAACGTCTCCATTCCTCCTCGTAATACCGCACCAACATCTGGTTATCGAGCCGATTGATCTCGACGTCGACCGGCGCCATGTCGCGCGGGAAGACGAACATCGAGGCGAGCGTGGCGTCATCGAGGAATTGCACGGCGACGCGGACGTGCATCGGCTCGTCGAACGGCTGCATCTTGGCGAGCGCGAAGCCCCACACGCCGAACGACGGGACGGTCGTTTGGTACGGCCGCACGTGAAAGCCAGCGGCTTCCATCGTGCGCACGATGCACCAGTACGAGCGGCGCGCGAACAGCGGCGAGGTGCATTGCACGCTCACCGCGGCGTTCGGCGTG
Organism: Thermoanaerobaculia bacterium; assembly: GCA_035544355.1. GTDB lineage: Bacteria > Acidobacteriota > Thermoanaerobaculia > Gp7-AA8 > Gp7-AA8 > DATKFO01. Next base: position 4,439 of record DATKFO010000058.1, on the reverse strand, counting down.
AGGCGCGTGCGCAGCAGTCGATAGAAACGCGTCGTGTACAGCTTGCCGAGGGCGAACGAATTCGGGTCGGGGAAATCGACGATCGCGGCGTCGAAGCGATCGGCCGCCTTTTCAAGCCAGATCATCGCGTCTTCGTTGACGACGCGCACGCGGCGATCCTCAAACGAATGGTGATTGAGCTCGCCGAGCGGCGAAAACGCCTTCGCGAGCTGCGTCATCTTCGGATCGAGATCGACCAGCACGACTTCGCGCACGCTCGGATATTTCAGCACTTCGCGCAGCGCGAGACCGTCGCCGCCGCCGAGGATCAACACGCGTTGCGGCGATGCGGCGAGCGACATCGGCGGATGCACGAGCGCTTCGTGATAGCGATATTCATCCGCCGACGCGAACTGCAGGTTGCCGTTGAGGAAGAGTTGGAAACCCGCGCGCCCTTTTGTGATCACGATGCGCTGATACGGCGAGGTCGCGGAGTACACGATGTCGTCCGCGAACAGTTGATCTTCGGCGAGCGTCGTCAGCGCGTTCGCGCGGATCATCGCGACGATGAGGATCACGATCACGATCGCGGCGCGCGCACGCAACAGCGAAACGCTGCGCAGGAGCGGGCGCAAGAGATACGTGCCGTACAAACCGACGGCGGCGTTCAGCAAGCCGAATGCGATCGAGGTGCGCACGAGGCCGAGGCGCGGGACGAGGAACATCGGGAAAAGCACGGCGGCGATGAGCGAGCCGATGTAGTCGAAGCTCAGCACGCGTGACACGAGCTCTTTGAAATCGAGATGCTCTTTGAGGATGCGCATCAGGATCGGCAGCTCGAGTCCGACGAGCGTGCCGATCACGAAGACGACGAGGTAGAGAAAGAGGCGAAACCATTCGAGGCGCGCGAAGCCGAGGAACAGCAGCGGCGCGGAGAGGCCGCCGACGAGTGCGACCGCGAGCTCGACGTCGACGAAGCGCGCGGCGAGATCGCGATCGATGAAGCGCGAGAGCCACGCGCCGGCGCCGAGCGCGGAGAGGTAGAGGCCGATGATCAGTGAGAACTGCGTGATCGAATCGCCGAGAACATAGCTGGCCACCGTCCCCGCGAGCAGCTCGTAGATCAAGCCGCACGCGGCGATGACGAGGACGTTGAGGAAGAGGATGGGAGTGCGATTCATGCTCGTTGCCGTTGGCCGTTTGCCGTCGGCCGCGCAGGCAAGAGCCACGGCCAACGGCCAACGGTAAACGGCCGACGACTATCCGTGCAGCGCCGCGGAGATGATGATCGCCAGGCCGAGGATCACCGAGCCGATGAGGATCGCGAGCGCGGTGTTCTGGTCCGCTTCGATCTCCTTGCGGATCGAGAACGGCGCGATCTTCACGATCATCCAGAACGCGATCGCGAACACGATCAGGCCGAAGAGCGTGTAGATGACGGTGCTGTAGAAGACGCGCAGAAATGCCGAGTAATCCATCATTTCCCTCCGTGATATCCGCTGTACCAGAACGAGGTCGAGCCGCCGCGCGTGCCGCGCAAACCCTGCGGCGACACGCCGCGGCGCGTCTCCGTGAATTCGCGACCGGTGAAATCGGCCCACGCGTACGTGGCGACGATGAGGAATGCGACGACCGTGTAGAACTTGCGCATGGTCAAGACTCCGTCCTGTATGGACTGAAATCACTGTCCGCCCACCGCTGCCGTTCGAACGAGATCTTCCGCAGGACCGACGGCAGAGCGAGCAGCGAGACTGCGATCAGTGCGGCGAGGAAGTGCGACAGGCGGAACACGCCCTCCATCGCCACGATGCGCAGCACCGGATGCCCTGGGCGGCGATCCCAGTGCGTCTCGATGCGCATCGCGTAGCGTCCCTTCGCCGGCGCGGAGATGTAGACCGATTTCGAGTTGCTTCCTTCGCTCCAGTGCTCGCCGTCTTCGACGCCTTCGTAACGTTCGAGCGTCGTGTCGAAGCCTTCGGTCGCGCTCGTCGTCTCGTTCACGACATCGCCCGCGACGTAGACCCAGGTGTTGTCGACGTTCGCATACAGATCGATCATGAGATTGCGACCGCCCGACAATTCGAACGGCGGCGTGAAGAAGATTCGCGCGGGCTCGCCGGTGGTCTCGACCGGCTCGAGTGTGTACATCTGATCGACGACAACACGCCGCGAGCGAGTGACGCCGAGGACGAGCGCGACGAGGAAGATCAACGCGATCATCAGCGCCCACGTCTTCGTGAGATCGCCGCCGGTGTACGGCTGCATCCAGCCGACCGTGTGCGGCCGCGGCAGCTTCGTGACGTTGAACGCTTTCTCGACTTCATCGGTTGCGAGATAGCGCGCGTGCGAGTACGTGATCTCGCGCGCGTTCGTCTTCGTGATCTCCTTCGACATCCCGTGCGGCGGCGCGATCCAATCTGCCGCATCGACGGGCTCGCCGACTTCGACGCGCCAGTAGAACTCGCCGAGGACGTACGTCACTTTCGCGATGGCGACCTGGTAGAGCTTGAACGTGATGCCGTTCCAGCGAATCGTGCGGTTCGCGCCCTGGCGATTGCCATCCTGGACGTCGCCTGCTTCGACGGGCTCGACGAAACTCCAGTGATCGTCGCTGTTCACGAGCCAGCGGAATCCGCGCGCCTGGTTGTAGAGCAGGTACTCGGTCCAGAAATAGGTGCGATCGAAGCGGACGCTGCGCTCCATGAATCCCGCGATGACGTATTCGTCGCCGTCGATCGTGCCCTTCGCCCCGAGCGGGATCAGCGGCTCGATGGGCTTCGTCGTCATCATCGCGAAGAACTTCAGCTTCCCTTCGCTGATGTCGTGGCCCGCGCCGCAGTTCGGGCACCAGATGCGCTCCGACCGATCGGGCGCCTGCAGCTCGAGCGGTCCGCCGCAGTTCGTGCAATTCAGCCGCGTCGCCGCGACTTTCGTGCGCCGCGCTTCGACGCCTTCGAGTCCGAGGTCGTTGAAGTCGATCTGCGTGCCCTTGAAGACGATCGGCTGCTCTTCGCTGTAGTCGATCGTCGCGAAGCGGCTCGCGCCGCCGGAGAGATCGGCGTATTCGTAGCGGCTTCCGGGAATCGGACGCCACGGGATCTCGCCTTCAGCCGATGCGAGCTCCGCGACGCCGAGCTCCGACACGACGAACCCGTCGAGGACGGTCGCGCCGGTCTGCAGTTGCGCATACGGCGGAGCATTCGCCGCGACCTGAAACGTCAGATAGAACTTGCCCTGCGCTTCGGCGAGCCAGCCCCACTGGCCGTCATCGAACGCGGCGTACCACTCGTCCCACACGCCGCCGGCCTCGTGGCGCAACTGCGTTCTGCCGGTGATGCGAAAGCCTTTCTTGCGGTAGTTGCCGGCGAGGCCGACGCGCAGTGGCGAGCCGGTGTCGACGATCGCCGCGACGCGCCCGAGGTCTTCGACGGCGCGATCGTTCCGCGCGACGACGCTGCGGCAGTAGTTGCACACGACGACCGCCGACGAACCGATCGCGAACTCGATCTGCGCACCGCACGATGGGCAATTCGTAACCGTCACTTCGCCCTCTCGATACGGCGCACGCGGACGTCGGTTGCGCCGAGGATCTCGGCGAGGCGCGCTTCCCACGGCCATTCGGGACGCGGGTTGCAGCAATAGAGATTGATCGTGGCGATGCGATGCTCGGGATACGTGTGACACGCGAGGTGCGACTCGGTGAGCATCACGAACGCGGTGACGCCGCCGGGCTCGGGAAATGCGTGGAACGACGGCTCGTGCAGCGGATGCAACGAAAGCTCGCCGATGACGCGCGTGAACAACGCGCGGAGCGTGTCGACGCTGCGCAGCGCATCCTCGCGGCAACCCGCCGCGTCGATGAGCCACTCGGCGCCGATGTGAAGTGCGGCGGCCATGCCGTCGCTATCTTAGCTGCTAAAAAACTGCGGTGGGCTACGTAGGACAGGCTTCAGCCTGTCCCGCTCCTCGAAAGACATCAGGGACAGGCTGAAGCCTGTCCTACACACAAGTGTGCTACCTTCTCCGCACACTTTGGCCCACAACTGATTCGTACCAGCGCTGAGGAGGATTGCGTTCATGGTCGCTCGTCCCACGTCTGCCCGTCCCCTATTCCTTGGATTCCTCATATTCCTCGTTGCGTTCCCGCTGCTCGCCGCGGACGGCCACATTCAGGGCCGCATCACGCGTACGGATGGCTCACCGATCGGCGGCGTGATCGTACAGATCACCGAGCTGTCGCATGCGACGCTCACCGACTCCACCGGCTCGTTCAGTTTCGATCGCGTTGCGCCCGGCAATTACACGCTGCAGTACACGGCCGGCACACAGGTCACGAGCGATCCGGTTGAGGTTACGAGCGGCAACACAACGCAGGTCGACAAGAAAGTCGACTGGAAGCTCAGCGTCGCCGAGACGATCACCGTTTATTCGGCATCGCGCCACACCGAGCGCGTGACCGA
>DATKFO010000057.1:0-4260 GCA_035544355.1 Thermoanaerobaculia bacterium | reverse complement strand
CAGGAAGACGGATCGGACGGGCTGACCTATCCTCCGAAGGATGTTCGCCGCATCCACCGCGTCGCCGTTGCCCTTGGCGGCAACGGACACTTCCCGCTCCCGTTTGGCGACTTCGGCAAAGGGTTCGTGCACGTCTTCGATGAGCGATCGTTCTCGATCCTCACGTCGAACCTTGACACGATCACTGACTTTGTCGACTACCTCATCGCGAAAGAGGAGATGTTCTCGAAGAAGTCCGATGTCCGCTTCGCGCTCGAGGAGGACGTTCTCGCGATCTATCTGCACGGCAACCGATCGTTTCCGGACGCTGACCTCCTTCTCATTGAAGAGGACTCGTGGGAAGGGTTCTCGAAGAAGTCGGAGGTCGAAGCGAAACGGGCCGCGGACGAGATCAGCTACGTCTGGGATCGTCTCATCGAGAGGATTGGTCGAGATGTCGCCGCACGCAACATGCTCTTCGATAACACGCTCAGCGAAGACGAGAGCATCCTCCGCGTGATGGCCCGCGAGAACCGATTCAACCGCCGCATTCTCGGGGAGGCACTCGTGAGTTTCTTCAAAGCCTCGACTGAGGGGCGCCTGCGGTCGCGAGTCGTGCCGTCTCTTTCTGGCATCGGGTACGTCTTCCTGGCTGCGCCGCGGGACGAGGATCGCGGGAAGCGGAACGACGAACTCGGGATGCGGTGCTTCGTCGCGCGCCATCGACTCGCTCCCATGGAGACGGTCATCGGCATCGGCACGGAGGTGAAGACCGGAGAACCCGGTGCGTCCTGGGATCTTCATCTCCTCCACATCCCGAACGAGGAATTCACCGAAGAGTTCCGCGAGAAAACCGAAGAGATGTCGAGGGCATTCGGCTACTTCAATAACCCAGTGGAGACTCACGTCCACGTCGATGAGTACCCCGGACACTGCCCGGTCGATTGAACGGGGTACCCTAGAGGCGATCACAATTTGTCGTATGCCCGCAACAGCCGAGCGGTATCCCTTCAATCGACGGCATCGCGTCAACCGGGCAGGAGGCGAAATCGAGATCGACGCAAACAATCTCGATCAGGACCGTGAACGCCGGCGTCAGTTTGCAGCGACGGCTGTCTGCGATTGGATCCAGCGTTCGATGCGGGCATCGAGGAGATCGAGCGGAAGGCTGCCGCCCGCGAGGATTTGATCGTTGAACGTGCGGACGTCGAATTTCGCACCGAGTTGTTTCGCAGCACGAGCGCGAAGCTCGCGAATCTTCAGCTGGCCGATCTTGTAGCTGCACGCCTGGCCGGGCCAGGAGATGTAGCGATCGGTCTCGGATTGGATCGTCGGCTCGTCCACAGCGTGGGACTTGCGCATGAATTCCACGACCTGGTCGCGGCTCCACCCCATATCGTGAATGCCGGTATCCACCACGAGACGGACGGCGCGGAAAAGCTCCGAGCGGAGACGGCCATAATCGGATCCCGGGTCCTGATAGAAGCCGACCTCCTTGCCCAGCTGTTCTGCGTACAGCGCCCAGCCCTCGGTGTACGCCGAGTTGCCGCCATGCTTGCGAAATTCGGGAAGTCCCTTGAGAGTCTGCTGCACGGAGAGCTGCATGTGATGGCCGGGGATTCCTTCGTGGTACGCGACGGCTTCGTCGTTGATGAACGTGCGGCCCGCGAAATCGGAAACGGCGACAGAGACGCGGCCGGGACGCTTCCCGTCCGGCGTGCCGGTTTGATAATGCGTCGCGGCAGCCTTCTGGTAATCGGGAATCGGCTCGACGGTGACGGGTGCCGACGGAATGAGCATAAAGAGCTGCGGCAGCTTCGGCTTCATTTGACGCACATAGCGGTCGAAATCGTCGACGATCGATTGCGCAGACGACGGTTTGTATTTCGGATCGGCTTCGATGTGCTCGCGGAATGAAGCGAGATCCGCATAGCCGTTCGCCTTCGCCAGCGCCGTCATTTCTCCGACGATGCGATCGTATTCGCCCAGACCGATCTTATGGATCTCCTCGGGCTTCAGGGCCGTCGTCGTCAAGCGCCGCAGGGCCGCCTGATACCGGCGCTTGCCGTCGGGAAGGCTCTCGATGGACAGCGTCGTCCTGCCATGCGGGACGTATTCCTTCGTGATCCATTCGCCGAACTGCTTGTATGCGGGGAGGACTTCGTCCGTAACGGTCTTTGTGATCGAGTCGGTAATTCGTTTCCTGTCGTCGTCGGAGAAGCTTGCCGGGATCTTCTTGATCGGGAGCAGGAACGGATTCGCGGCAAGGATTCCATTGCACTGCACGGGGATCTTCTCTGCCAGGAACTTGACGAGGACCAGATGGTCCTTCACTCCTGCGCTCAAGACGTCTTCGGTATCGCGCAGAGCTTTCGGGATCTGATGCAGGCGCGCGATGTAGTCGTCGTAATGCTTGACCGTATCGAATGGGGCGGCGTTCGGGAGATCGGCGAGGCCGGTGTGAATGCCCCCTTGTGCGGTGAGCGGCATTTCATACCCTTTCAGGTCGAAATCGTCCGCGTTCTCCTGCAGGTTGCGCAGAAACAAATCGTGCGAGGTGCGATCCTCTTCACCGAACCCCTCGGTCGAAATCGCCTTGATGCGCTCGAGAAACTTCAAATTGATCTCGTGCCGCTGCATGACTCCGGCGAGCGACGCGTCGCCGAGCTTGTCGTTGTAGCGATAGTCACCGACCGCAGTCGCCTGAGTCGGCGACAACTTCAAATTCGTTTGCCATGATTCTTCGAAGAGCGCGTTTTGCGCCGCGAGCCTGGCGTCGACGGACTGCGCCGCGGGCTTTTCTTGCGCGAACAGCGGCGAGACCACGATCAGGGCGAGAAGGGGAAGGAAGCGAGTGCGCATCGCGAGAGGGTAGCGAATGCGGAGCGGCGGTCAGGTTACGAAAGGGAAACGGCAAAACAAAACGCCGCAGTCTTTCGACCGAGCGGCGCGAGGGGAAACGAGTTTGGGAGGCGCTAGCGGACTCGAACCGCTGACCCTCACCGTGTGAATGGCCGTCCGGTCCGGTCGCAGCTACCGAACCGCGGTACGCCAGCGGCTCGGGTTTTGAAGCAACTTCACGGGCTCCGAAATCGGAAGACCGTCCGCGACACGATGACGAACCTGCAGTTGTAAGAGGGCGACAAGAGAACGCCGCCCGTCGCAAAACGAGCGGTGTTCTAGGTCGCACGGTCCAGCAGCGTGGAATCACCGGCTTGCGGATGCCGCGGCACTTGCCGCTCTTCCCGAGCCGAAAAATACGCACGTCGCCGAGGAGTGCGAGAACGAGGAGTGCGAAGAAGAGCGGGGCACGGCTACAGCCGTTCCAGAATCGGGGTGATCAACGTCTCGGGCACGCGAATCGTTCCGAGGGTCTCGCTCGTCTTCACGGTGCCGTGATCGTCGGAGCCGCCGGTGACGAGCTTGCCGCGGAAGCGCGCGAGGTTGCTGTAGCGCTCGCGATTGATCTCGTCGACGTCGGGATGAAAGGCCTCGACGCCGTCGATGCCGAGGTCGAGCAGCTCGGGGACGATGCGCTCGTGATCGGGGTAGAGCGTCGGATGCGCGATCGAGGTCACGCCGCCTGCGTCGTGAATCAACGCAACGGCTTCGGCGATGCGGAAGCGCTCTTTCTCGATGTATGCGGGCTTGCCGGCGCCGAGAAGTTTGTCGAATGCTTCGGAGACCGTCGCGACGTGACCCGCTTCGACGAGTGCGCGTGCGACGTGCGGGCGGCCGAGGGCGCCGCCGGCGGCGAGCTGATCGACGCGCTCGGCGCTGATGGTGTAGCCGAGCTCGTGGAGACGTTCGACCATCGCGTAGCCGCGGCGGTGGCGCGTCTCGCGAAATGAGCGGAGGCGCGCGTCGATGCGCTCGTCCATCGCGTTGAATGCGTACGCGAGCACGTGCACGTCGATGCCCTCGTAGATGCACGAGAGCTCCATCGCGGGCACGAGAACCATCCCGACGGAATCGGCGTAACGGCGCGCTTCGAAGTACGCGGCGAGATTGTCGTGATCGCTGATCGCGACGATGCTGATGCCGTGCGCGCGCGCGACGTCGATGACTTCCCGCGGGGTGCGGGTTCCGTCGGAGTGGTGCGTGTGGGTGTGAAGGTCGGCGTACCGCATGTGGAAGGCCGAGGGCGCTCGGCCCTCCGCACCGCACGGATTAGATCTTGTTCGCCGCTTTTTTCAGCTGCCGCGCCGACGATTTCAGCACGTCCTTCGCCGCGTTGCGCGCCGCTTTCTTCACGGCTTTCACGACCGGCTCGGCCGCTTT
>DATKFO010000056.1:0-4387 GCA_035544355.1 Thermoanaerobaculia bacterium | reverse complement strand
AGCACGTCGATCGTCGTCGCGCTGCTCGAGATCGGCAAGGCTTCCTTCGGAGTCGTGCCCGCGCCGAAATCGAACAGCACGCGCAGCGGTGTGCGGAAGTTCGTGCCGGTGATGCGCACGGTCTGACCGCCCTGCGGACGTCCGAAGTTCGGCGAGATGCCGGTGATCGTCGGCGACGTGTCGACCGGAGGCTGCGTGACCGGCTTGGCCTTGAACTCGATCGTCGTCGTCTTCGTGACGTTCGTGACGACCGCGGTGATCGTCGTCGTTCCCGCAGTGGAGGACGTGACCGTCACCGACGTTACGCCGTTCGTGGTCGTGCGCAGCGAGGTGTTCGTGCCGCTGTCGGTGAACGTGCCGAGCGGAGAGGCCTGAAACTCGACCGCGGTGCCGTTCGGCACGGGCTGATTGTCCTTGGTCACGGTCGCGGTGATGACGCTGGTCGAATCGATCAGCGGCGTCGCGTTCGAGACCGTCAGCGTGATCACGGAGCCGGTGGGAGGAGTGACGCCGCCGCCGGGAGTGCCTCCGCCGCTGCTGGGAGGCGGTGCCGTCGGCGACTCGCCTTTGCAACCGGCGAACACGAGCACGAGCGCCAGCAGCGCAAATAGGAACTTCCGCTGTCTGATCTTGTTCATTGAAACCCCCGTCACCTTCACACCCACCGCGAATGGATCCGGCTCATTACGCGCAGCCGGAACAGTTGAAACAGAAGTCCACCGGGAAGCGCGTCGAGCCCGACACGTTTTCCCCGGCGAGCGTCTGACCGAAAATCTCGACGATGACATCCATGTGCACGATCGTGCGGCCCGTTTCCGGATCGCGCCCGCCGTTCTGCGGCAGCAGCGCCGCAAACGGAGCGAGACTGATCGCTTCCTGTTCGAAGATCGTGAAGCGCGTCAATCCCGAAACGCCTCCGTTTGCCGTGAGCAGCGTGTCGATCGAGCGAACGAACGGCGAGGGAACCTGCTTGCCGCCGTCGGTGCGGATGTACGACACGCGATAACGCGTCACGCGAACGTCATTGAAGCGATTGTCGGAAGTGCTCGCGTTCTTGACGACCGCGCGCATCTCGATCGTGCCGAGGTTCTGATCGCAACCCGTACCGCCGGCGAGATCGATGCGGAAAATGTCCTGTGTATTCGTGATGACGAGCTGGACCGGAGCCGCGCTCTCATGCAGCTCGCCACCGCAACCGGTGAACGCCGCGACGACGGCGCTCGCGAGGACGACGGTCAACTGATTGATCATCGCTTTCGTGTTCATCCCACCCCTCCAACTCATCCTCTCACGATCCGCGGTGTAATGAAGATCAACAGCTCGTCATGACTGGTCGAGATGTTGTGAGACTTGAACAGATTTCCAATCACCGGGATCTGGTGTACGAACGGAACTCGTGTCTGTGCGTGATTGTCTTTCGTTTGATAGATGCCTGCAATGACGGCCGTCCCGCCATCGCGAACCATCAGCTTCGTCGTGGCCCTGCGCGTCGTGAGCGGCGTACCGGCCGCACCTTCGATCGCGAGACCGGTCGCCGGCTCGTTCTTCTGCACCGCGATGTCCATGATCACCGTTCCGGCGTGCGTGATCTGCGGCGTCACCGAGAGGCGCAGCGTCGCATCGAGGTACTGCACCGTCGTGGTGAAGTTGATGCGCGTCTGATACGGAATCTGGAAGCCGCTCTGGATTTCCGCCGGGGTGTTGTCCTGCGTCGTCACGCGCGGCGCGGAGATGACCTTGACCAGACCTTCCTGCTCGAACGCGTGCAGCGCGAAGTCGAGCGAGAACGTGCCGAGGACGTCGGTGAACGTGAAGCCAAGAACCTGCGGTGCGCCGCCGGTGAAGGAGAACGGACCGCCGGTGAAGCCGATGCGATTCGGGAACACGAGGCCCGTTCCCGTTCCGAGCGCCGGATCGAGCACGCCGCCGAAGTTCCAGTCGAAGCCGAACTGCTGGTTGAACACTTTCGAGGTTTCCACGATGCGCGCCTCGATGACGACCTGCCGCGTCGGCACGTCGATCGTCTCGATGAGGTTCTGCATCGTCTGCAGGTATTGCGGGATCTCGCTGATGATCAGCTGGTTCGTGCGGTTGTCGACGATGATGCGCGCCCGCGGCGATGCCACGGCGCCGATGAGCGTGGCCACTTCCTGCGCACGCGCATACGAGAGCGGGAAGCTCAGCGTCGCCACCTGCACATTCAGTTTCTCGCGCTCCGCGAGCGCTGCCTGCGCCGCGGCTTCGTCGGAAAGACGCTGGATCGTTCCGACGCGCATCACGTTGCCTTCGATGACGAACGTGAGGCTGTTCTGGCGCAGGATGATGTCGAGCGCCTGGTCCCACGGCACGTCGACGAAGTCGACCGTGACCTGGCCGCCGACGCCCGGATCGATGGCCATGTTCAATCCGGTGATCTGCGCGAACGTGCGGAGCACGTCTTTGATGTCGGCGTCTTTGAGGTTGAGCGAGATCGGCTCGCCGGTGAACTGGCGCGCGCCCTGGGTGAACTGGCGGCTCGGACGAAGCGTGCCGCTGAGTGTCTGCGTGGGACGCTGGTCCGGCTGATCGCTGAACACGTCTTCGGAGCTGCTCAAGCGTCGCGGCGCCGGCGCGGGCGGATTCTGATCGGCCTGTGCGTTGATGACCTTCTTCGCGCCTTTCGATGCGGGCTCCGGAACTTTCCACGTCGGCGCGTTCTCGGCGATGACCGGCACCTGCGACGGCAGATCGGTCGGAACCGCGACTCTCACGGTCTCGAGCGGTGCCGGCGCCGGCGCGGGCGCCGTCACGGGAGCCGGTGCCGGCTCTTCGATGATCGGAATCGGCTTCGCGTATTCGCGCGGCGCGCTCGCAACGGTGCTCGCCGCGCCGAACGAAATGCGCACGTGATCGCCTTCGGGCGTCACGGTGTATTCGCTCTTCGCGCCGAGGTCGATGACGACGCGCGTCACGGGATCGGGAGCACCTTTGAACTGCGCGACGCGAATGCGCTTCACGACCGAGTCGTTGACGTCGATCGTTTTTCTCGTGACTGCGTTGTTGACGCCGGTGAGGTCGATGACGACGCGCTCCGGACTGTTGAGACGGAATGCTTTGTATGTGAGCTCACCGTCGCCGGCGATGCTGACTTCGCCGTCATTGGCGGAGATATCGCGAACGGATTTCGCTTTCGCGAGCGGCCGTGATTCGGTGACGGTGACCGGCTCGGAGACCGGCTCGAGGGTTTCGGCGACCGGCTCGCTGTGCGGCGCGGCGTTGACGACTTCGGGGACGACTTCAGCGACGGCTTCCGGCTGCGGCACGGGAACGATGGGTGCGATGTCAGGGGCGGGCGCAGCGGCGATTGCGGACGCGGGCAGCGAGACGACGACGGCTTTCTCTTCAGCCGAGACTTCCAGAGCCAGCGGATCGTTGAGGCGGAAGGTGACGCGCGTCAGGCGATTGCCCATCTCCACGACTTCTTCCGCGGCGATGGAGGCGATCGATGCCGGAAGATTCGCGGGCAGCGCCAGCTCGGCGGGACGGCTCGTGCCGGTGAGGTCGATGACGAAAACGTTCGGCGACGGACTGTACGAGGTGTACGCCGGTGCGCCGCTCGTGTGGAGCACCACGCGAGAGCCGTCGAGCTCGACGGCTGCGAGGGACATCGTGCTCGCTGCGATCGACGCGTCCGCGGGCTGCGGCGGTTTCCGCCTCCACAGTCCGGCATTCGCGCCGCTCACGCTCAATGCGAGCACGCTCGTGACCAGCAGGATTTGCTTGGCTCTTCTCATACTTCCCACCTTCACCATCTCGCCCTCCACACGCATGCCCTCGGCCTGCTCCCCGCGCCCTATGGTTTTCTCTCCGCCGGCGGAGTCAGATCCTTCACCACCTCGCGGTAGCGCTCGATCCGAGTCGGGTCGTTGACCTCCTGGCGGAACACCACAGAGGTTGCGGTAATGCGGATGACCTCTCCGTCGAGAACCTTGTCTCCCACGTGAATGAGATAGCCCTTGTTATCCGGACCGCTGACCATGCCAACGAGTCCATATCTTGTCTTGATGACGCCCTGGAGCTTCATCTCGTCGATGAGGAATCCGGGCACGCCGGCCGGACGCTGTCCGGCCTCGAGCCGCGGCGCAGGTCCGATGAGAGAACGGAACGGATCGCGGCGTCCCTGCGGGTCGTAGCGATACGTGTCTCCGGTCGTCGGCTCTTCGAGAATCTGTTCGAGCGTCTGCTGCACGTCCGAACCGGTCGTGGCGGTGGTGCCGGTCGTCGCCGTCGTCGTAGTGCTCGTGCGCGTTTGCGCGACGATCGCCGCCGTTGCGAGCAACGCGACGATCAGCACGAGTGCGGTTCTCGTCGTTCGTGTCGTCATCAATCATCGCCTCCGCCCGGCTTT
>DATKFO010000055.1:0-6713 GCA_035544355.1 Thermoanaerobaculia bacterium | reverse complement strand
CGCCGGTCGTGCCCGACGTATAGATGATCGCCGCGGGTGTGTCGCCGTCGAGTGACTCGTGCGGACGCGAGTCGTCGTCGGACATCGGCGGCAGCTCGTCTTCGGTGACGAACAGCGCCGGCTCCGCGTCGCTCGTGATGTGCGCGATCTCGCGATCGCGATAGAGGATGTTGATCGGGACGAAGATCACGCCGAGCTTCACGCATGCCACGAAGAGATCGATCAGCTCGATGCGATTACCGAGGTAGACGCAGAGGCGATCGCCTTTGCGCAGACCACGTGCGCGCAGTGCGTTCGCGACGCGATTGCTACGCGCATCGACGTCACCGAACGTGAAGGTCGCGCCGTTCCATTCGAGCGCGACTTCGTCGCGGCGATTGATGAACGAGAGGTCGAAGAGGTGCAGGAGGTTCATGAAGGTTTGCGTGTCATTCGTTGCCCGTTGCCCGATGCCCGTTGCCCGAGAGAAGCCGACGGGCAACGGGCATCGGGTAACGGGTAACGGGCAACGAATACAATCCGATCTCGATGGACGAAGCGAACGCACGTTACGACATCTGCCTCCACGCCCGCAAAATGTGGCAGTCCGGTCTCGTGGTCGGCTCCGCGGGAAATGTCAGCCGGCGCGTGGGTGAGCAGCTCATCGGCATCACGCCGAGCTCGGTGCCGTACGAGTCGCTGACCGAGGATCAGATCGTGCTCGTCGACCTCGCATCGGGCCAGCCGGTCGACGCGAGTCAAGTTCCGTCGTACGAGCTGCCGATGCATCTCGTCATCTACCGCTCGATTCCGTACGCTCACGCGATCATGCACACGCACTCGCCGTACGTAACGACGCTCTCCGTGCTGCGCCGCCCGCTGCCGCCGGTCATCGACGAGATGGTGATCTATTTCGGCGGCACGGTCGCCGTCGCCGATTACGCCTTCACCGGCACCGACCTCCTCGGCACGAACGTCGTCCGCGCCCTCGGCGATCACAACGGCGCGATCCTCGCGAATCACGGCAACGTCTGCATCGGCCGCGACCTCGCGCACGCGCTGCTCGTCGCGCTGACGATGGAATCGACTGCACAGGCTTATGTGCAGGCGCTGCAAGCCGGCGAGCCGGTCGCGCTGCCGCAGGGATCCGTCGCTGCAGCGCGGAGGATGTTCGAAGAGCGCAATCGGAGGTGAGGCGTTGCCGCCGTAAACTGTCCCGCCATGCGCAAACTGATCGTTCTCCTCCTCGCGCTCCTTCCGCAATTCGCGCTCGCGGCGAACACGATCTTCGTCGATGCCACCGATGCGCGGCGCGGCGTGTTTCATTCGTCGATGTCGATTCCGGCGGCGGGCGGCACGGCGATCACGCTCGTGTATCCGAAGTGGATTCCGGGCGAGCACAGTCCGACCGGGCCGCTGATGCAGATCGCGGGATTGCATGTGCGCGCGAATGGTGCCGAGGTTGCGTGGCGGCGTGATCCGGTGGATGTGTTTGCGATTCACATCGATGTACCGCGCGGCGCGAATGCGATCGACGTCACGCTCGATTACTTGTCGGGACCGGAGAGCTTCGGCGGCGGGTACGGCGAGAGCGCGAACGCGACGCCGCATCTGCTGCTCGTGCTTTGGAATCATCTTGTGCTCTATCCGTCAGGCACGCCGACGGACGATCTGCGTTACGCCGCGTCGCTCAAGCTTCCGCGCGATTGGAAATTCGACACGTCGCTGAAAATCGATCGCGACGAAAACGGCGTCGTGCATTTCGGCGAGACATCGCTGACGATGCTGATCGACTCGCCCGTGCTCGCAGGCGAGTACTTTCGCATCGTGCCGGTCGCCGACAACGTGCACCTCAGCATCGCGGCCGACAGCATGAACGCGCTCGCGATCAGCGATGCGCAAACAGTGCTGCTGCGCAATTACATCGCGGAGACCGACGCGCTGTTCGGCGCGCGCCACTACCGCACGTACACGTGGCTGCTCGCGCTCAGCGATCTCGTCGAGATCAACGGCCTCGAACATCATGAGTCGAGCGACAACCGGATGGCGGAGCGCGGACTCACCGATCCGAATCATTCCGCGCGCCTGATGTCGACGCTGATTCACGAGCTCGTGCACTCGTGGAACGGCAAGTACCGCCGCCCCGCGGGACTCGCGACGCGCGATTACCAGCAGCCGATGCAGGGCGAACTGCTCTGGGTCTACGAAGGCCTCACGCGCTACCTCGGCAACTTCGTCATTCCCGCGCGCAGCGGGATTTCATCGGCGCAGGCGATGCGCGATTACGTCGCGTTCGTCGCCGCGAATCAGGATCGCAATCGTCCCGGACGCGCATGGCGTCCGCTCGCCGACACCGCAGTCGACGTGCAGACGTTGAACGGCGCACCGGGCGCGTGGACGAACTATCGCCGCGCGCTCGATTACTACAACGAGTCGCTGCTCGTCTGGCTCGACGTCGATACCACGATTCGCAAAGCGACGGCCGGACGCAAATCGCTCGACGATTTCCTGCGCGCGTTTTTCGGCGCGCCGTCGACCACGCCGATGGTGAAGCCGTACACGTTCGACGAACTCGTCAACGCGCTGAACGCGGTCGCGCCGAACGATTGGCGCGCATTCTTTCGCGATCGCGTTTACACCGTCCAAGTGCATCCGCCGCTCGGCGCGCTCGAAGCGTCGGGATGGCGGCTCGTCTACAACGACGCTCCGAACGAATGGATGAACGTGCGCGAGCACTCGTTCGAGCAAACCGATCTCTCGTTTCCCGTTGGCGTGATCGTGAAATCGAATGCGACGATCTCCGACGTGATCTACGGCTCACCCGCGTACGAAGCGGGCCTCGTGCCGGGCATGAAGATCATCTCGATCAACGGCCGCAACTGGTCAGGCGACGTCGCGCGCGAAGAAGGCCGTGTGGCAAAACCGCTCGACGTCGTTGCGCAGTTCGGGACCACCACACTGACGGTTCGCATCAACCGCAGCAGCGGCGATGTATATCCGCATCTCGAGCGGATCGAAGGCACGCCGGATTTGTTCGGAGAGATCGTTCGCGCGCGGCGCTAGAGCAGCGCTGTGATTTGGACTGCGGCGATCGCAATCGCCGCTAGGGCCCACCGCTGTCTAAAAGCGGCGTTTGCGATCGCCGCAGTCCATACAACGCCACTCTCTCGAATTGCGAGCGTCCGTCGAGCCCCGCTTCTGCGATCACAGCGCGGCCGGGGCCGCTGCCGGGATAGTGGCCGTGCATGTACGGGTGCATCGTCGCCGCGCGTCCAGCCTCGGAACGGATCCAGCGATCCATCGTCGGCAACGTGAAGCCGGTGATGCCGATCGCGCGCTGCGCGACGTGCTCCGGAAAAATGCGCTCGCGTTCTTCGGCGGGCAATGCGTCGAACAGCTCCGCGCTTGCGACGTACCAGACATCGACGTCGATCCCCGCGCGGTCGAGCAGCGGAAGTGCTTCGGTAACGAACGCGTACGCGACGCCCGATTCCTGCAGCACGACCGCGACGTCACCCGCGCCACGCGCGCGACGCAAGCGATACACGCCGGTCACGCAATCGGATGCGGGCGCGAGATTCAGCGCCTCGCGATCGATCACGCGCTCGGTGGGCCGCGTGACGAACGGCGCGATCACGGCGGGACGTTTCGACAGCGCAGCGGCGAGCAGGAACCAGATCTCGTTCGGATCCCACGGTGTGAGCGTGATCATCGCGCCGGGCGGAAAGTTTCCCTGCAGCAGTTGCAGCGGCTGCGGATCGGCGTGCGTCGGTCCGTCTTCGCCGGTTTTCAAGCCGGCGTGGCCGCACACGAGGATCATCGGATTCACGGGCCGCGCTTGATTGCCGATCGCGTGCAGACGCGCGGCAATGTGTCCGAGCGGCGCGAGGAATGCGCCGTACGATGCGCCGACGCCGATGTGATGCCGCGCGGACGAAATTCCGCTGAGCACCGCGGACATCGCGTCTTCGCAGATTCCGCCGATCGAGAGTAAACGCGAGTCGCGATTCGTCGCGCGATGGAACCAGCCGGGCGCGAAGTCTTTTCCGCCTTCGTTGATGCTCGTCGATCCGAGGAGGTCGGCGGCGGCGATGAAGAACGCTCCGCCGCTGAAGCGGTTGAGGAAGCTGATCGACTTGCCGAGCTGCGCGCGCAACGTCGTCTCGCTGCCCGGTACGAGCTCGAGCTCGCGCGGCAAACTCGCGATGCCGGCGAGCGTGTACGCGTCGTCGATCGCCGGCGCGTCGGTGCGTTGGATGCGCGGCTTCGCGTCGAGCTCGCGTTTCGCGAATTCGAGTCGCTTCGCAAGCAACGCGACGACGTCGCCCTCGCGCTCGAGCCAGCGGCGGATGGCAAGCAATCCGTCCCAGAAACAACGCTCGACGATCGCGGAGTGCGTGCCGTTCGTGCAGAGCGTTGATTGTTCCGCGCAACGCGGCAGCGCGTCGCGCACGTCATCCGGCAACGGCAGCGCATCGAAGAAACCGGGCGCGCAGAGCTTGTGTCCCGCGCCGTGCGACGCGCGTCCTTCGATTCCGTACTGCCAGCCCTTCGTCGTGCGATAGACGATCGCAGTCGGCTGTCCGTTACCGATCGCGAGCGCGCGGCGCTGCGCGGCGACAATGCGTTGGAAGTCGGTGCCGTCGGAAACGAAGACCACGTTCCAGTCGTGCAGATGGAACAGCTCGAGCGGATCCCACTGCACGTAATCGCCGCGCTCTTCGCCTTCGCGCGTCACGCGATTCGAATCGATCGACGACTGATTCCAATCGACGTGCACGATCGCGTTTTCGAGCGACGCGGTACCGGCGAATGCGAGCGCTTCGGCGACGCGGCCCGGCGTGAGTCCGCCCTCCCCTTCGACGATGTGCACGCGCGGCGCGGCATCGCCGAACCAATCGGCGAGTGCGAGCGCGAGTCCGAGCGAGGAGCCCATGCCCACGCCCGATGCGCCTGTCGCGAGACGTACGAACGGCGTCGCCGGCGTCGGATGTCCGTCGAGCGCTTTCGCGTGGAACGCGCGAAACAGCGGCGTCGCGTTCGTCGGATTGCGGCGAAACCCGAGGAGGTCCTCGAAGCGGAGCTGGTCGTCGAGGTTCGGGGCGAGGAGCGAGGGATCGGCGATGCGCGCGATCTCGTTGCGCAGCGCCCACATCGCATACAGGCCGAGCGCCTTGTGACCGGCAGCGTACGAGATCACGTCGGCGTCATCGCGCAACGGCGCGGCGAGGTCGTAACGCATCGCGTCGAACAGCAGCGTCGAAACGAAGCGGCCCGACGAAATCGATCCGCCCGGATGTCCCGATTGTGGCGCGTAGTTGTAGAGCATCGCGCAGAGCGCGCGATACGCGGCGTCGAGCGTTTCGAACGCGCGCAGATCTGCTTCATTCAGCGGCTTCGCATCGTCGTTCGCAAGATCGATCCAGATTGCGCGGCGCGGACCGAAGGAAGTCATGAGCGTTTCTCCTGCTCGAGGAACGAACGGAATCCAGCGCGATCCTGCGCGGCCGCTGCGATGCGCGCGACGGCTTGCTCGAGATCTGCGAACGACGTCGCGATCGACACGCGCAAGTAGTGCTGCCCTTCGCTGCCGATCACGCCGAACGAACGGCGATCGAGCGTGGCGACGTGGTAGCGATACAAAAGGAATCGCTGAAATTGCGTCGAGTCGAGCGCGTCGATGTTGCGGCAAGCGCCGGCGATGTTCGGAAACACGTAGAACGCGCCGCGCGGCGTCGTGCACGTGATCCCCGGAATCTCATTCAGCGCGCGCACGACGAAATCGCGGCGGCGTTGGAACTCCGCGTTCATACGCGCGATCGAGATCGCGCTCTCCGGCGATTCGAGCGCGACCTTCGCGCCCCACTGGTTGTACGCAGGCACGCACGAAAAGTAGTTGATGTTCATCGTGCGGAACATCGCCGCTTCGTCCGCGGTCGGGAAGATCGCCCAGCCGACGCGGCCGCCGGTCCACGCATACGATTTCGAAACGCCGCCGGCGATGATCGTGCGCGACTCCATCCCCGGAATCGACGCGATCGATTCGTGACGCGCGCCGTCGAAGAGGATGTCTTCGTACACTTCGTCGGAGTAGATGCGCATGTCGTGCGGCGCTTCCCAGCGAATGCGGTTCGCGATCGCTTTGAGCTGCTCCCGCGACGCAACGCCGCCCGTGGGATTCGATGGAAAGTTGAGGTAGAGCAGACGCGTGCGCGGGGTAAGCAGCGCCCCGATCTCCTCCGCCCCACAAGAAAATCCCCGCTCCTCGTACAGATGCAACGGCATCGGCACCGCCTCGACGTAGCGCGTGAACGATTCGTAGATCGGAAAGCCGGGACTCGGATAGATCACCTGATCGCCCGGATCGCAGTAGACCTCCTGCGCGAATCCGATCGGCGGCTTCGCGCCAGGGAAGACGACGACGCGATCGGGCGTGATGCGGATGCCGCGCTTCTCGCCCGCGGTCTTCGCGATCGCGATGCGCAGCGGCTCGATACCTTGCGGATCGGTGTAGTGCGTTTCGCCGACGTCGATGCGGCGCTTCACCTCATCGGCGATGTGCGCGGGCAGATCGAAGTCGGGCTCGCCGATGTTGCAGCGGATGACGCGATGCCCCTGCGCTTCGACCTCGCGAATCCACGGACCGATTTTGAACGCGTTCTCCGTTCCGAGAACGCGGACGCGCCGCGAGAACGTGGGCGCGGCGACTTCTTCGTAGAGCACGGTCATGGACG
>DATKFO010000054.1:0-2156 GCA_035544355.1 Thermoanaerobaculia bacterium | reverse complement strand
TCCGATCCCGGCAGCGGGGTAAGACAGAAGAACTCCAGAATGTCGAGCGGCAGCTCGCGCTTGATGATCTCGATGTCGTGGCGGATCGATTCGAGCGTGTCGCCGGGAAATCCGAGGATGTAGCCGGCGTAGGTGAGGACTCGCGCTTCCTTCCACGCGAGCAGCATCTTTCGATACTCGGTGATCTTGTTCTGCCGCTTCTTCGCGCCGACGAGGCTGTCCGGGTTGATGTTCTCGAGTCCGATGAACACGCGGCGTACGCCGGCGCGGCGGCACTTCTCGATGAAGTTCGGAATCTTGTGGCAGAGCGTGTCGACCTGGATGATGAAGTGGATGTAGATCCCTTCCTCTTCCTTGAGCTTGATCAGCCGGTCGAGGATCGGCTCCCAGTCGGTGTTGCGCGCGAAGTTGTCGTCGGTGATGAAAAAGCTATGCAGTCCCTGCGCGACGTTCTCGCGCACGATCTTCTCGATGTCGTCGGGCGAGCGGCGGCGCGACTTGCGTCCCTGCACGTTGATAATCGTGCAGAACGAGCATTGGAACGGGCAGCCGCGTCCCGCGTCGAAGCTCGTCACGCCGCCGGCGGTGCGCCACGCGCGCAGCGCGGTGATCAGCGGGATCGGCGTGCCCTCGATGCCCGGCAGATCGGCCATGTAGTTGTACATCGGCTTGAGCGCGCCATTCGCGGCGTCGATGAGCACTTCTTCGAGCCGCCCTTCCGCTTCGCCGGCGAAGAGAGAGACGCCGAGAGCTTTCGCGCGATCGAGATCGGCGTCTTGTCCGCCGAGCATGCTGATCGTGCCGGAGACGTGGAAGCCGCCGATCGCAACCTGGATGCCGCGCGCGCGCAACGGCCGCGCGAGATCGAGCGCGCGCGGAAATTGATTCGACTGCACGCCAACGAGCATCACCATGCCGCTGCCGGCCCTCTCGATCATGCGCGCGAGTTTGTCGGGATGAACGCGCGTGTTGGTCTCGTCGATCGGCTCGATCACGAGCTCGACGTCATCGCCGAGGATGTTGCGCATCTTGCAGTCGCGCGCGAGGCCGTAAAGCGCAGCGAGAGAATTCGACGGAATCGCGGAGCGGAACCACTGGATGACGTAGCCGTCATCGTCGTAGT
Organism: Thermoanaerobaculia bacterium; assembly: GCA_035544355.1. Classification (GTDB taxonomy): domain Bacteria; phylum Acidobacteriota; class Thermoanaerobaculia; order Gp7-AA8; family Gp7-AA8; genus DATKFO01. The sequence continues at coordinate 1,033 of DATKFO010000054.1, read as the reverse complement.
GCGACGGCTTGACGAGCACGAGACAGAACGTGCGCTTCGCGGGCATGGGCGTGCCTGCATGATAAACGATCAATGCTGGCGGGGCAGGTTGGGCAGGTTCTCCATGCGCTCGCCCTCGGCCTCGAGCATCTCGCGTCTTCGCGTAGCGAACTCTTCGTATTCGCGCGCTGCGTGTGCGTCCGCGTCGGCTTTGCTCACGCTGCCTTTGTCGTGAAGCACTGCGCGTTCGTTGAAGCGGAGAAAGTCGTCGAGCTTCGCCTCCCAATCTTTGAGGAACACTTGCTTGCGACGCCGCGCCTGATCTTCGGCGAAGTCGAGCCACATCGTCACGATGCGATTGAGCTCCGCGATCTCTTCGTGCGTGAGGTAATTCTTCGCGACCGTAACATCTGCCTTGCGCACGACGTTGCTCTTCCACGTCGTGAGTCCCATGTTCGCCTTCGCGTGATCCGCGCGCTCCGCGATGAGCTCCGGAGCCGTCTTGCCCGTCGCCGCGAAGTGCAAGCGGTTCTGAATCGTCTGAAAGAAGATGTTCGTCTCCTTCCGCGACGGATCGTAATCACCGGCGAGCGCGAAGATCTCGCGCACGCGCAAATACATCCGCCGCTCGCTCGCGCGAATGTCGCGAATCCGTTCGAGCAGCTCATCGAAATAGTCGGGAACACCGGAGCCGTCGACAGGCGGATTCCTCAGCCGCTCGTCGTCCATCGTGAATCCCTTCACGAGGTACTCGCGCAAGCGCTCCGTCGCCCAACGGCGGAACTGCGTCCCGCGCTCGGAACGTACGCGGTAGCCGACGGCGAGGATAGCGTCGAGGTTGTAGTGCTCGACCTCACGCGCGACATCGCGTGTGCCCTCACGTCGAACTATCCGGAATTTCCGGATAGTTGGCCCCGGATCGATCTCGCCCTCTTCGTAGATGTTGCCGAGGTGCTCGTTGATCGTGCGAACGTCCTTCTGGAACAGCTCCGCAATCAACGCCTGGCTCAGCCACAACGTCTCATCCGCAAACCGGCATTCGACGCGCGTCCGG
>DATKFO010000053.1:0-3509 GCA_035544355.1 Thermoanaerobaculia bacterium | reverse complement strand
AGCGTCGCGCTCGTCCCCTCGACGATCGTCGTCGACTGCGACTGCGCGTCGATCGACGCGGCCGGGCATCCGTTCACCGTCACGATCGCGGCGTTGCTATCGGCGGCCGGTGCGCATCCGTTCGACACGCGCACCCAGTAGCTCGTCGTGTTCTGCGGCTGCACGGTGATCGCGCTGCTGTTGCTTCCGCCGATCGGAGCATTCGTGACGCCGCGCTGTCCGACGAACCATTGGAACGTCGGTTGCGTTGCGCTGCTGATCGCGACGGAGAGCGTGATCGGCTCCGGCTTCGCGACCGAAACGGATTGCGGTTGCGTCGTGATCGACGGCGGCGAGCACGTCGATCCGCTGCCGTACACCGCGGCGACGGCCTCGCGATCCCACGCTTGCAGCGCGGCGCCGGTGGGATCGCTGTTGAACGCAACGCTCGAGTTCATCAGCGCGGTCGAGGAGCTCGTGCCGCCCGACGGCGCTTCGTCGGAGTGACGAAATCCGAGGGTGTGGCCGAGCTCGTGAGCGAGCACGTGATCGAAGCCGTTGCCGGTGAGTCCCGCGCCGGTGATTCCGTTCTGCACGATGAGATCCGCCTCGACGATCGTGTAGAAGCGCTCGCCGTTGTAGACGTGCGTGCTCGCGGCACTCGTGTTGAACCACGCGCCGCCGATCGCGAGCGTCGCGCCGCCCGTCGGCGTGAACGAGCCGGGGATCTCGTTGCTTGGATCGTTGAACTGAATCGAGTTCACACCGTCGGATCCGACGAATCCCGAGTCGCGCGCGGTCGTGCCGCCGTACGCATAAAGAATGTTTGACGAAGGATCGTCGGTCCACGTGCTGAGCCCGCGCTGCACCGACGTGACGCCGCCGTTCAACGCGCCCGGCTGCGTGCCGTGCGAAAGAAAAACGACGGTGCTCGCGAACGAGCGCCAGCGCATGCCGAGCGTGCCGCCTTCGCCGGGGTTGGTGATGAGGTAGCTCGTGATGGAGCATGTGGGACAGGCTTCAGCCTGTCCGGACCGACGGAAGTCTGTCCCAGATTGCTTGCGCACGTAACGAAGAAACGGCTCCGCGAGTCGCGGCGGCTCGTTCGTTTCGACATCGGTGCGAACCGCGAATCCGCCGCGAAAACGAAACACGCCCGCGGAGAGATTCTTCGCAGTCCACTCGCCGCGCCGATTCGTTTCGAGCAGCAGCAGCACCTGCTCGCCGTCCGCGAAACGCGGACTCCCCGCAACCATCAAGCCCGTTTCACCGACGATACCGCCGAGCTCGACGACGTCGAACGTTTCGCCGTCGCGCAACGAGCCTTTCATCGCTTCATCGACGCGCATCGTCGTCACAGTCTCGATCCACCGCGTGTCGGACCAGCGCGTGCGCGAGCTCTCCGCAGTCGCGACGACGACCGCACGCGACGCGCGAATCATCTCGTCGTCCGGCGCGATGAGAATCGTCGCCGCGTCAAGTCGTGATGCGATGAGGACCAGGAGAAGGAGGCGTTTCATTTCGAGTTGCAGAGTTTTCGAGTTGCAGAGTTACAGAGTTACAGAGTTACAGAGGAGCATGAACGTTCATACCCCTCTGCAACTCTGCAACTTTGGAACTACGGCCTCCTGTACTTCAAGATCGTGTACACGATCCAGTATCCGGCCTTGATGACGCCGGTCACCGTTCCGCTGATCTTCGAAGTGCCGACGCGTTTCCGATATTTCACCGGCACCTCGGCCACACGCGCGCCGAGCTGGAGCGCGCGAATCTGCATCTCGACGGTCCAGCCGAAGCGGCGGTCCTGCATCGCGATGCGATCGAGCAGCTCGCGGCGAATCGCGCGGAATGGGCCGAGGTCTGTGTAGCGATGGTGATAGAGCCACGCGATGAGCCGCGTGGCGAGCCAGTTGCCGAAACGCTGCTGCGGCGTGAGCGCACCGCGATCGATGTGCACGCGCGCGCCGATCACGAGCTCCGCCCGATTCTCGAGGATCGGCGCGAGCACGAGCGGGATCTCCGCGGGATCATCGGAGCCGTCGGCGTCCATGAACAACACGATCTCGACGTCATCGCGCAACTGCGCAAGCGCACCCGCACACGCCGCGCCGTAGCCACGCTCCGCAACATGCACCACCTCCGCGCCGCGCGCACGCGCAACGTCCGCCGTCGCATCGCGGCTCCCGTTGTCGCCGACGATGACATCGCGCACGAGCGACCGATCGATGGACTCGAGCAGCGTGCCGATCGCGGATTCTTCGTCGAGCGCGGGAATGATCAAAGCAGTGGGCAGTGGGCAGTTGGCAGTGGGCAGTGGAGACCGATTCGACATCGAAACGAGCTTACTACCTCTACCTCTGCCAACTGCCCACTGTGAACTGCCCACTGCTTTGTTGACAAAAGCGATCAACAAACAAAAGAATCGCGTCATGCGCATGACCGCTGCCAGCGAATACGGCTGCCTCGCGCTGCTCGCGATCGGCGAATGCGATTCCGAGTGGTGCAAGCGGCAGGAGATCATCGAGCGCTTCGCGATTCCTGCGGCGTTTCTCGAGCAGATCCTGCGCAAGCTCACCGCCGCGGGCTTCGTCGCTTCGCGACGCGGCGCCGACGGCGGCTTTCGCCTCAGTCGCGCTGCTTCCGAGATCGTCATCGCCGATGTCGTTCGGGCGATGGACGGTCCGCTCGCGCCGGTGCGCAGCGTCAGTACGAATTTTTATCAGCCGAGTCCCGTCGAGGCCTCGGTTGCATTTCACGCGCTCTTCCGCCGCGTGCGCGATGCCATCGCCGCGATTCTGGAAGAGACGACCCTGGAGGACATCCTCAGTTATGAAAGCAATGTCCGAGAACGCAACGCTCGCCGCACGTCCGCCGGCCGCGGACGTCGCCGCGTCGCTCGTCCCGCGCCTCGCCGCAGCTGAGCGCGAGCACGATCGCGCCGGCGTGCTCGCGAGCGACAACCTGCGCCTGCTCGCGGACGAAGGTCTGCTCATGATCAACGTGCCCGCCGAGCACGGCGGCTTCGGCGAGACCCTCGGCGGCACGATCGAAACGCTGCGCGTGCTCGCGCAGGGATCGCCGTCGACTGCGCTGATGCTCGCGCAGCACACGAATGTGCTCGCGCACTACCTTGTCGATCCCGTGCGCGCGGAGCAACGTGCGTGGGCATTCGGTGAAGTCGCGCGCGGAAAAATTTTCGGCGTTGCGAATTCCGAAGTGGGCGCGGGCGGCAACGTGAAGAACTCGCGCGCGGAGATTCGCGACGGACGCTTGTTCGGCGTGAAGAGCTTTTGCTCGATGGGTACGTATGCGGACTACTTCATGGCCGCCGCGCGCGATGCGTCGGGCGCAGTCGAGTACTACGTCGTCGCAAACGATCCCGCGCACGTGCGCGTCGAGAGCGCGTGGGACGCGATCGGCATGCGCAGCAGCGAGAGCGTGTCGCTCCGCTTCGACGGCGCGCCGGTCGTCGCACCGCTCGCCTATCGCGGACTGCTCGACGGCGTGAACAACCGCCACTGGTCGACGCT
>DATKFO010000052.1:0-3387 GCA_035544355.1 Thermoanaerobaculia bacterium | reverse complement strand
CCTCTTCGATGACGCTGCCGAGGCGGATCGCGAAGAGGGTGACCGGTTCTATGATGGGTTCTTTGGACGGGTCCGTGACCCTGTTGTAGGAAACCGTAAACGCGTCGACCATCGCACAGGCCAAGCTCTCCGGCGTCATTTCGTAGTTCAGCGTCAGCGTATTGAGGATGGAATCGTGGGGCCAGCCGCTGTCCGCCGGCACGACATTCTCCGACGCGACCATGAACTCGACTTTGTCTCGTAGCTCATACGCGATTTCGATCATCGCCATCAGGCAGGAATCGAATCCCACGACGTTGATCCCGCGGTTTCCCAACGCCTCAGCGAGGCTCGGAAGGACCAGTGACTCGCGCTCTCTCACGATCTGCGTTGCCTGCACCACCGGCTCGAATGCATGGACGTTTTGCCAGCCGTTCCCGTGGTCCCACAGCACGAGCAGGCGATTTTTCGACGGATGCTTCGGTTTCGCATCCTCGATGAAATCGATGATGGTCTGAGGATCCGGCGACGTGACGCCAACGATTTCTCTGAGATCCGGCTGATCGCGTTCCAGTTTTCCGCGCTTGGTCAGAGAGTACGGCCGCGGTGAATCGCGTTCGGCAACGACGACCACCTGCGCTGTCGATCCAATGCGCGCGGCTTCTCGAAGCACGCTGCCTCCGAACTGGAAAATGCTGTCGTCGCCGCCGAGGAAAAGCATCACCAGCCATTCGGTCGTTGACTCAGGGACATTCAACGTACTCACCTCGGCCGAGTTCTGAGCGCACGTACAAGGCGCGTGCTCTTCGGTCGTCAGTGTTTGAACATTTGATTTCGCGGGCAGTTCACGTGGCACGGACGGAGTTTGCGTTCTTGCAGTCTGAGTGCGCATCGCCTGGACCTCCATTGCTGATTGATTTGTGAGTGGGACACACATTCATTTTTTTCCCGTGAGGAAAATCGTAAGCGCGACTCACAAATGAAATGAGAGAGGTCGCCTCCATCACGAGGCGCCTTGAAGGAGACGGCCATGGCGGAAGAACAACTGCACATACGGTTCAAGGGGATTTGCAGCCACGTTGATCTCGGCGGAAACGGAACACGAAAGATGCGTACCGTGCTCATTCGCGGCAATCATGACGACGTAATCGAGCATCATCAGGCATACGTCGAGTTTAACCCCGACGATCTCGCCGACGGAGGGCTGCCTGCGGATCTCACACTCCTCACCTACACGCGAACCGGAGAAGCGGGCCTGCTCGGGCGTATCGATTTCGGCGACACGTACGAAATCCGAGTGAACGCGCTGCCCGGGCTCGTGGAACAGGATCGGTTTTTCAAGCGTGGGGTTCCATCGCTGTCCGAGATTCTCGGAAGAACCGCCACCGTCAAGCCGAGCCTTCTTCGCGCTGATCCGCAAAAGATCGACAAGGCACTCGTAACGACTGTCTTCGATCTTCCGGAGGGAAGCATTCGAGCCGGTGACCCGGAACGTGAGATCACGCGGTTCGGTTCATCTGTACCTTTCCAAGAGCGGTATCTCGCGAAATGGTCGGATTTCTTCACCACAGTGGAGAATCGGCCCGAGGTGCAGCTGCTTTCGCTGACCGGCGGCAAAGACTACACGATTCGGTTCAGGCCGACGACGCAGATGATCACGATCGGCAACGAACCGCTGGCGGACATCGTCAACCTCCTGGACGGAGGCGACGCAGCCGCGAGGGCGGCAGGCCATTGGCCGATGTTCTTCACTCTGATCGACAACGCACCGGATCCCGTGCCGGTACCGATTCCGAAGCAGCTCTCCGGAGCGGGGTGCCCCAACAACAACCTTCCGTGAGTGCCGCGCTTCAGCGCGCCCTCCGCTACGATGTCGGCGGAGGACGCGATGTCGCGGACATCGAAACGGTGGTGGATTGCCGTCGCTGCGATTGCGGTAATCGTGACCGCGACGACGGGCGTCGTCGATATTCTCTCGGAATCCGTGCTGCTCCTGCGCACGAAGATCGCGTTCCGAAAAATCATCGACGCTGCCGGCCCGGCGAGACTCCCGGCCGCTCGTTTCACGGCAATTCCCACCATTGGAACGTCGCAGACGTCGCGCAGTGCGATGCAGAGCGATCTGTCACTCCAGGCGAGTACGGGCTTTGTCATTGCGATTTCCTCCTCTTCACATTCTCCGAACGCCATCGCCGCAACCGCAGCGGCGCTGGTCGTCGAGCGCAAGACGGCGCAAGCGGTGGCTTTGCTCGAAGCGGAGGCGGCACGCGCGAATGACGCGAGGCTGTGGAGCGATCTCGCCGCCGCCTATCTCGAGCTGGATGACGCCGAGCACGTAGAGCATCTCCTTCGCGCGCTTGTTGCATCCGACAAGGCCTTAGGCATCAATTCTCGATTGGTGAGCGCTCTCTACAACCGAGCGCTCGTGCTTGATCGCCTCGGTCTTCGCGCGCCTGCACGTGATGCCTGGCAGGACTGCCTCGACGCGTCGCCCGATCCGCAACTCGCGACGAGCGTGCGCGCTCGCTTGAGCAAGGCTGAGGTCATCTCGGAGGCGGATCGATGGAAAGCACGAGAGAAGAAGATCCTCGGTGCCGCAGTATCTGACAGCGTGCTAGCCGACCGCATCGTTGCCGAGTTTCCGCGTCTCGCTCGTGCGTCGACTGAGACGTTCTATCTCACGCATTGGGCAGAGGCGTACAAGAAGGATGACGCGCGCAGCGCTGCTCATTGGCTCCAAAGCTCACGAATCATCGGCGACGCGTTGCGGCGACGTGGTGACACGCTCGTGTCCGAAGCAATCACGGCGATCGACGCTGCGATCGAAAACGGCGATACTCACGCGCTCGGCGAGTTGGCTGACGCGCACCTTGCGTACTTCGCGGGTCGTGTGGCGTACGGTCGGCGCGATTATGCAAACGCGGAGAAACAGCTTCGAAGGGCAGCTGTCGGATTCAACGCCAATGCGAGCGTCATGGCACGGGTGGCGCGACAGTACACCGCGTCCGTGCTCATCGATGCAACGCGAATCCATGAAGCAACGGACATTCTCGAAGCGCTGATTCGCGACGAGACGCCGCCGGCCGGCCATCGTGCATTGCTTGCAGGCACGAAGTACTTACTTGCGATCTGCGAGATGTTTCGCGGCCGATGGAATGGTGCCGTCGACGCGGCGCGTGAATCCGCCGAGATCTATCGCGAGATCGGCGATCCATTCGACGCCGCGTCGAGCGAGAGCGAACGCGCCGACATTCTCGATCTCGTCGGACATTGCGAGGAAGGTTGGATCTATCGCGTGAAGGCGTTCCAGGCGATCAGCGATACGGGGATCCTCAATCGTCTGCTGGTTGCTATCGGCAGTGCAACGCGCGCAGCGATGCGCGGCCATGATCGCGATCTCGCACTTTC
>DATKFO010000051.1:0-18115 GCA_035544355.1 Thermoanaerobaculia bacterium | reverse complement strand
TTCGCGCTGTATTTCTTTTTTGCGACACCCGTGACGAACACGATCGTGCGACAGGTGGAAGCCGAGGCGGATGCATTCGGGATCAACGCCGCGGGAGAGCCTCATGGATTCGCGACGGCCGCAGTGCGACTGTCCGCGTATCGCAAGCTCGCACCGGGAGAGCTCGAAGAAATCATCTTCTACGACCACCCGAGCGGCCGCGATCGCATTCATCGTGCGATGTCGTGGCTGAAGGAGCATCCGACGGCCTCACCGTGACCCTGCTCACAAAATCCTCCCCGCAATTCACGATACGAATGCGCGGTACATGCACGTGTTGCGCGTCGGAAGGTATCGCCTTCTCCAGAGTCTCGGGTCGGGCGGCGCGGCGAACGTGTATCTGGCCGAGGACACGCGGCTCGGGCGCAAGGTCGCGCTGAAGATTCTGAATCGTCAGGCCGATCGCAGCGAGCTGACGGCGCTCGAGCATGAAGCGCGCTGCGCGTCGATGCTTGCGCACGCGAACATCGTCACACTGTTCGACTTCGGCGTCTCGAACGGGATGCCGTACCTCGTCACCGAATACATCGACGGCGTGAGCCTGCGTCATCGACTCGAGCGCGGTCCGCTTCCGGTCACCGAGGCGCTCGACGTCGCGATCGCGATCGGCAGTGCGCTCGCGACCGCGCACGAAGCGTGGATCGTGCACCGCGACATCAAACCGGAGAACATCATGCTGCGCCGCGATCGCGCGGTGAAAGTGCTGGACTTCGGCGTTGCCGTGCTCGAGCGCGTGAATGCGCCCGACGATCCGCTGCGGCAGCCGGGCATGGTCGTCGGAACGCTGCAATACTTGTCGCCCGAACAAGTGCGCGGCGAAGCGATCATCGACTCGCGCTCCGATCTCTTCAGCCTCGGCGTGGTCCTGTTCGAGATGCTCACCGGCGCGGCGCCGTTCCACGGGCCGTCGACGCTGGATCTGCTCGCGGCGATCGTCGAGAAAGATCCGCCGCCGATTCCGATGCATCTTCCCGCGGCGCTGCATCGTATCGTCACGAAGTCGCTGCGCAAGCCGATCCACGAGCGCTACCAGCTCGCGACCGATTTCGTCGAGGAGCTGACGAACCTCCGCCTCGATCTCATGCTCAGCGAGCGCGCCGCCCGCGCGGTCTGAGCAGTTCTTTTGCATGAGACTGCTGGTCGCGATGACGCTGGTGTTCACCGCGGAGACCGCGGCATTCCACTACAAGACCCCGCTCACGCAGCAGGAGCTCGAGCGATTCGCGAGTTACGAGATCCTCGTCACGCACGATCCGCTGCCGCCCGCGCAGGTCGCGTATCTCCACGCGCGCGGCACGAAGCTCGCGCTCTACGAGTGGGCCGTCGCGTTTTATGACGCGACGAAAACGCCGTGGCAGAAATCGCTCCGCCGCGACACGCTGCTGAATCGCACTCCACTCCGCGGCCACCTCGGATCACCGATCGCCGACGCGTACTACTACGATCCCGCGATGCGCGAGCACGCGGAGGATCGCGCGAAAAAACTCGCGTCGCGGCTTCGCACGATCGGCTACGACGGCGTGTTCCTCGACGCGACGACGTCGCACAGCGTGCATCCCGATGCGCTCGCGGAGTACAGGCGACGCCATCCCGACGCGCCGTACGACGCCGCGTTCGCGCAATTTCTCAAGCGCCTGCGCAACGAAGTCGCGGTCATCGTCACGAATCAGGGCTATCGCGAAGCGAATGACGTGCTGCCGTACGTCGACGTCGACATCAGCGAGAGTCTCATCACGTATCCGCGCGATGGCCACTACGTGCTGCGGCCGTGGAACGATCCGAATGACGCGTGGAACAGCACGCTGCCGCTGATGCAGCGGCTCATCGAGCCCGCGCAGAAAAAGTATCCGCGCGTGCGCTTCGTGCACGTGAACTACGTCGACGATCCCAAGCTCGCGGTGCAAGTCCTCGCGATCTCGCGCAAGCTGGGCGTCGAAGTGTTCATCACGAATCCTTCGCTCGACCAATGATCGAATTGCGCGAAGCCGGGCCGTCCGATGCCGATGCGATCCGCGCGCTGCGCGATCGCTGCTTTCCTGACGACGATCCCGAAAAATTCTTTCCGCGCGGACCGGCGTTCGTTGCGGCCGATGATGCACGCATCGTCGCGCATCTCGCACTGCTCGAGCAGAAGTATGTGATTCGCGGCATTCGTACGCCGGCATTTCTCGCGGTCGATGCGATGACCGATCCCGACTATCGCGGCCGCGGCCTCTTCACGCGAGTCGCCGCATTCACCCGCGACCACCTCGGCGGACGCCTGAGTGTCGCCTGGCAAATCCGCAAAGTCGTCCTCCCCGCGATGATGCGAACAGGGTGGATGCCGCGCCTCCGCGCGCCGGTGCTCATTCGTCCGCTCGTCTTCGGCAAACCTGATTCGTCGGTGCGCGTGATCTCACCCCAATCCACATTCGATTTCTTCGCGAAAAGCGAAGCGTACGAAGAACGCACGCCCGCGTGGATGCGCGAGCGCTATCGAAACTGCGAAGTCCTCGGCAACGACGACGCCTTCCTCGCAACGCGACGCGTGCCGCTTCGCGGCATCGACACGCTCGCGATCGTCGACATCGCCTGGCGCGACGTCCGCGCCGCCCGTGCCGTCCTCCGCCACGCGCTCGCTTGCGCTCGCACCCGACTCGCGGCCACGCTCGTCACCACCGCGCACCCCGCCTTCGGCTTCTTCCTCCGCCACGGCTTCGTCCCCGGCCCGCACTGGTTCCGCTTCCTCGTGAACGGATCCGTCGACGCGCGATGGGCGCTATCGTGGGCGGACACGGATCACGTGTAAAACTGCACAGACAAGAGTGTCTGTGCCACATGCTGTGATTCGTGTGGCACAGACACTCTTGTCTGTGCCTTAAAGACCATGAACGCCCTCTTCATCCTCGCCCACCAGGACGACGAAGTCGCCGCAGCGTCGCGCATCCTCTACCTCGTGCGCGGTGGCGCGCGCGTGCATTGCGCGTTTCTCACGAACGGCGCGGCGACGGTTAGCGCGAGCGTCCGCGATGCAGAGAGCCGCGCAGCGCTTGCGTCGCTCAACGTCGCCGACCTTCACTTCATCGGCAGCGAGAACGACATCCCTGACGGCAAACTCGTCGAGCATCTCGATCGTGCACTCGAACTCATCGAGAGCGCCGTGAAAACCATCGACGAGATTTACACGCTCGCCTGGGAAGGCGGCCATCACGATCACGATGCGGCGCATCTCGTCGCGGTTGCGTTTGCGAAACGGCGCAACCTGCTCGAGAGCACGTTCGAGCTTCCGCTGTACAACGGATTTCGCAGCCGCAACTTTCGCGTGCTTTCGCCGATCGGCGACACCTGGACGCGGCGAACGATCTCGCTGCGCGACGGCATCACGTCGTCGCTGCTTTGCCGCTTTTATCGTTCGCAGCGTAAGACGTGGATGGGGCTTCTGCCCGAGGCGTTGATCAAGCTCGTGATGTTGCGGCGGGAGTGCATTCGGCGCGTCGACGTCGCGCGATTATTCGACCGGCCGCACGTGGGGCCGCTCCTCTACGAGCGGCGCTTCCACGTCCCGCATGATCGCTTCACGTCGTTCGCGCGTCCGTTCGTCGCGCATCATTTCGGCGGGTAGGATCGCGCCGCTGTTGATCGGCTCGCGCGGGATCGCCTGCAGATCGAGATTGCCGGCGGAGATCAGCAGCTGCATGCCGAGGATGATGAACATCGCGGGGAGCACGACCGTGCCTGTTGGCGCGGGGAGATTGTGCGACGCGTACCAGAACCAGTTCCAGCCGCCCCACAACGCGCCCGCGAGCAGCAGCGGCAGTCCGCACACGATGTGGAACGACTCGATGTTGAAGTCGTACACGAAATTCTTCAGAGCGATGCGGCGCAGCAGCGACCACAGCAGGCGTCCCGGAAATTGCATGATCACGCGCGGAATCGAGAGACTCGAGATCTCTCCCGCGTAGCGCGATGGAATCGGAATCTCTTTCACGACGGCGCCGAGCAGATAGAGATGACTCAGCATCGACGTCTCGAAGAAATACGTCGGATCGACTTTCTGCAGCGGGATCTGCGAGAGCACGTCGGCGCGGATGGCGATGAAGCCGTTCGTCGGATCGAAGAGGTTCCAGTAGCCGGTCGCGGCTTTCGCGAGAAAACTGAGCGCGACGTTGCCGATGCGGCGCAGCGCGGGCATCGAGCGGATGGAGGCGAGATCGCGGAAGCGATTGCCCTTTGTGAAATCGGCGGTGCCGTCGATGAGCGGCGCGATGAGTTGCGGCACGAGCCAGAGCGGCATCTGTCCGTCGCCGTCGATCTTCACGATGACGTCGGCGCCCGACTCGATCGCCTTGCGGAATCCGGTGATCATGGCGCCGCCGACGCCGCGATTCGTTTCGTGACGCAGGAGCTGGATGCGCGGATCGAGCTGCGACCAGCGCTGCACGATTGCGGCGGTGTCATCGCGCGACGCGTCGTCGACGACGATGATCGTGCGGAACGTCGTCGGCATCTGCCTCAGCACGGCGGCGATTTCGTTCGCGACGTTGTACGCGGGTACGACCGCGGCGATGTGCGCGTCGGCGGGACGCTTCAGATGCACTCGCGTCATGGCCGCGCCTCCATCGCCGCTTGTTTCAGCGCGGAGTCACTGCGCTCGATCACGTAGACGCGCACGTGCTCGTCGTCGACGAACACGCGCATGTCGCGATGCGACATCTGGTAGAGAAAGCACCACGTCTGCAGCCGCTGCTCGAGATTCGAGCGCGAGAATTGTGCGGCCCAGTTGTCGATCTGAAAGCGGTGCGGCGTTTTCTCGACGGCGATGAAGACGAAGCGCGTCGGGATGCGCAGCTGCGAGTCGCCGGGATCGTAGCGATCGAGAAAATCGGCGGCCGCGAGATGAAAGCCCTTGCCGAGGACCATCGGAAATTCCTGGCCGTAACTGACGAGCGTCCACGTGAACGGCTCGAGTTTTCGCTCGATTTGCAGCACGGCGAATGCGGTGGTGCCGTAGCCGGAGTATTCGAGGAGCTGATTGCGCATCGCGCCGAGCGACGGGATGCGCACGAACCACACGAGCAGCACTGCGCTCGCGATTGCGGGTTTCGCGCGCGGCGCGAATGCGATCGCGGCCGCGATGAGGAGGCACATCGTCATCGAGAACCATTCTGCATTTCTTCGGATCTCGACGAGCTCCGGCAGATGAAATCGCGATGCAACGTGCGCCGCGAAGAAGACGAGGAAGCTCAACGCGATGAATAGTGGTCCGGTGCGACGGCGGCTCGCGAAGACGATGACGATGGCGAGGATCACGGTCGCGATGAGGAACGGTGTGAGATCGACCCACGTGCGAATTTTCTGCAGCTCCGCGCTGCGCCGCAGCAGCGGGAAGTAGTAGAGGGCGGTGCCGCCCGCGTGTTTCTGCGCGACGTTGCTGTACATGATGTAGCCGAGCATCCACGACGAGCTGATGAGCGTCGCGATCGCGCCGGTCGCGATGACTCTTCCGATCTCGCGAAGTGCTGCTCGCGCGGCGATCACCGCGACTCCTGACAACATCACGAGCGGCACGATTACGCCCGGATGAACCGCCGCAATCGCCGCAGTGCACGCCGCGTAACCCAGCAGGGGCGGCCTGCGGCCGCCCGAACCCAGGTACTCGAGCAAGAACAGCGCGCCCGGAAACAGGAACACGATCGCGAGCTCCTGCGGCAGCGTCGCCGACTGTCGCTGAAACGACGTCAGCAAGATGTCGAACTCGCCTGCCTGGATCTGCTCGTACGGAAACTGCGACGTCGCGCGCGCGGTCTCGATGTTGTCGGTGACGTAGCTGCCGCCGAGGAGGAAGTACTGGGAGGCGCCGCCGATCATGGTCGCGAAGAGCAGGCCGGCAAGGATTCCCGCCGCGAAGCTGTTCGTAAGTCGTCGCGCGCAATCGGCCACGCTGATCGCGAGCAGCACACCGACGATCGCGCCGAAGAAATTCATCAGCAGAATGAAGTCGGCATTCGTCAGCTCGTGAATCGCGAGCAGGAGGAAGTGCATCCCGCGCGGATATGGTCCCCACGCGGGATCGACCTGGCGTCCCTGTTCGAGAAGGCGCATCAGGTAGAGGTGCACGTACGTGTCGGAGAACCCGAGGTTTGCGGTGGCGAAGGGGCGGTAGAGGCGCGTGCCGGCTGCGACCGCAATGAGGGCAGTCCAACCTGCCGCACGTGGGGTGAAGCGGAGTTGCGGGCGGCGGCGCCACGCGCGGCGAAAACGTCGCGCGACGTTCACACGACCTTCGAGAATGTTGATCGCGGCGAGGACGACGATGCGATACGCGTTGCGCAGCAGCGTCGCGGGCGAGATCTTCATCACACGCGCACGCACGATCACGACGAACGCCGTGAGCACGAGCAGCAGCGTGAACGTCGAGTACGCGTTGACGAGCGTGAGCAATTGGCCGATGAGGGTGAGGAAGATCGTGCCGGCGGCGAAGCTGATCCAGAACGGCACGCGGCGTCCGAACGCGAGCCACGGCACGAACACGAAGAGGAACAGCATCGCCAGGACGATGCGGATCACAGTGTCGATGCCGAGGAGCGCGTACATGATCAGTAGGCCGAGTAGTAAAAGTAATCGAGTCGCTCGAGCACGTTACGCAGCGCGCGCCGCGTGAGCCACCACAACACGATCGCGCCCGCGAGCAAGCCGAACACTGCGGTCGAGTAGTGGATCGCGCGGCTCGCGATGAAGCCGATCGTCACGTTCACCGCGAGCGCGATCGCAACCGCGCGCACGACGAGCTCGACGCGCGAAAGCGTGAGCAGCAGCAGCATGTTCTGCACGGCGAGCATGTAGATGACGTACGCGATCGCCGCGATCCAGAACACGCGCGACGTCGTTTGCGACACCAGCGCGTCGTGCAATCGCAGCGTCGGAAATTCTCGCAGCGTGAGCGCGACCGTTACTGCGAGTCCGAATGCGAACAGCGACGCGAGCGCGAGGTGCAGCGTGCGTAGTTTGTTGTCGTACACCGCACGATCGAGAAACGTTTCGGTGTCGCTGCTCTTCGCCCGCTTCTCGTTCGGAATCAGCGTCTCGGAGAAGCGCTGCGCCGCGTGCTCGACGACGCCGCTCAGCACCATCACGACGATCAGCGCGAGGTCCATCCCGAGCTCGTAGCGCACGTTGAGCCAGAACGAATACGGCGGAAAATCTTCGCGGCCGACGCTCGACGTCCACGCCACGATGCGGTCGGCGAAGAGGAACGTGTTGTACAGCAGTCCGTAGAGAAAAAATCGCGACGTGCTGTAAACGAGCACCGTGAGCCGCGGCGGATTCACCGCCTCGAGGCGATCGCGCGCGATGCGATTGAGATCGCGCAGCGCGAGCACGAAGCTGAGCGCGTCGGCCACGAAGAGGCCGCACGCGTTCGCGAGCACCGGCGACGTGCCGAATCCTTTCGCCGCGATGAATACCGCGACGAGCGCGATCGCCGTCGTCACGACGAAGAGATGCGTCTTGCGTAGCAAATACAGCAGCGACCAATTGAGCCAGAGGATCGCGAGCGCGATGTAGTAGCCGGCCGCGATCGCGAGCATCGACCACGGCAGAATGCGGAACGCGAGGTTGATCGCGAACGCGACGGGAATCAGCGCGAGCGAGATGCGCAACGCGATCGACCACGAGCGCAACGCCGTCGAGCGCGCGAGTCCCGGAGCGTCCTGATAGATGTAGAACAGTCCACGCCGCACGATCGCCTGCGCGAAGCCGCCTGTGACGATGTAGCTCGCGATGAAGCCGAGCGCGATCGCGCTGCCGGTGCGGAGATCGATGTCGATCGCGCCCCACACGCCGTAGCCCCACAGCAGCATCGTCAGTGCCTGCAGCGCCATCGGCAGCGAGAACGAGAGCCCGATCAGGTAGTGCTGCAGAAACCGCAGGGCCGGATGCACGCGCTTCTCGGGATCGTCGCCCTCGATCTCGACTTCGAACGCGCCGCGCTGGAAGCCCGTGAAGATTTCGCGCGCGAGCTCGAACAGATCGCGCGTGCCGTACGTCGTGCGCGCATCGGCGTCGCGCAATCCCATCACTTCGAGCTGCGCGGCGATCTCCCATTCGTCCTTCGGGGTGCCGAGGAGGTGGATGATTTGCTGGCCGAGAGCTTCGGTGGTCATGGGTGTGCGCGCTGGCCGTCGTCCGTTGGCCGTGTGCCGTAGTGTTCGTGATGTTCTTCGGCCAACGGCGAACGGCCGGCAGCCAACGAGAGATAAAGCGCCAGGTATCGCGCGATCGATCCGTCCAGCGTGAATTCCTCGAGCACGCGCGCGCGCGCTTTCGTGCCGAGGCGCAGACGGAGTGCTCGGTTGTCGAGGAGTGTGCGAATCTCGTTCGCGAATGCTTCGTCGTCGCGCGGTTTCACGAGCACGCCACAGCCTTCGAGCGCTTCGCTCACGCCGCCGACGTCGCTCGCGACGACGGCTTTCTCGCACGACATCGCTTCGAGCACGGAATACGGAAACGCTTCGGAGATGCTCGTCAGCAACACGACGTCCGCTTCGCGATACGCGGCGACGACGTCGTTCGTCGCGCTGCCAAGCTGCACGACGTCATCGAGCTTCAGTCGCGTGCGCAGCGTGAGACAGCGTCGGTAATACGCTTCGTCCGCGACTGCGCCGTACACGGTGAAGCGCACGTCGCGATGCGTTTCGCGCACGCGCGCGGCGACGCGCAACAGCGTTTCGATGTCTTTCAGCGGATCGATGCGCGCGGTCGTGACGACGTGCTGCACGCCGTTCAATTTCGGCGCGGCCGCGAAGTGATCGGGCTCGACGCCGTTGTAGATCACCTGAATCTTCTGCCGCGGCGTGCCATGCGCGATCTCCCAGCGCGTGTTGTAGTGACACACCGGCGCGATCACGTCCGCGAAGTGATAGTTCGCGTGCACGACCGCGGTGAACAGGTTCATCAGGAACTGCTTGCAGAAGAACAGCCGGCGGAACCGCGAGAGGAAGAGGTATTGCTCGCGGAGATACACGCCGTGCTCGGTCACGATCATCGGCGTGCCGTCGCGCACTTTCGCCGTGATGCACGGCAGTCCGCAAAACGCGGCCGCCGTTGCGTGCGTGACGGACGTGCGCGGCACGCGCACGTTGAGCACGATCAGAAATCGATAGAGCCAGCGCAGGCATTCGGTGAGGTCGAACAACGTCGGCTCGACGCCCTCCGCCGCTCGCACTTCCATCTCGTACTTGAACGTCCGCCACGTCGCCGGATGTTTGAACGTCTGGTTGTAATCGTGTGCACGGAAAAAATCTTCGAGCGCGACGAGCGTGCGCCCGAAGCGCGCGTAGTCGCGACTCGCGCCGCTCGCGACTTCGAGAAAATCACGGAAGCGCGGGATGAACTCGCGCTCGATGGCATCGCTCGTCGTGCGCCGCTTGCGGTCGTACAACTGCGCGAACGGAATGTCGGTGAGAAACTCCGCCGGCTCTTCGATGCCCCACAGCGGGACGGTGATGATCCTGCGCACGTTGTCGGGCGGGTCGTATTTGAGCTCGATGTGCGGGCTCATCATGATCGGCAGCAGCATGTAGCGAACTTCGGGCGTGTTGCGCAGCAACGCATCGCACCACGTGCTCACGCCCCCCGCGCTGTACGGATACGTCCCCTCGGTCGTCATCAGCACGGACAAGCTCATGGCCGGCTCGCCAGTCGTTGCAGTTTCCAGCGCTCGACGCGCGCGCCGGCAAGATCGCTTTCGCGTTTCGCGAGCTCGGCGGCGGCGTCGAGGAGATCCGATTCCGTGCGCGCGCCCGCGGCGACGAGACGCGCGATCGATTCCTGCCGCTGCTTCGCGACGAAGGTTGCGCGTCCTAGGACCTCGATGCGCTTTTCGGCGGCGGCGAGGCTGAGCGTGCGGAGCGTTTCGCGCTCGCGCAGCTGTCTCGCAGCTTCGGCGCGCGCTCGCGATGCTTCTTCGAGCTCGAGCTCCGCTGCGGACAGACTTCGCGCAATCGCCGAGTTCAGCGACGGCAGCGTGAGCGACATGCGCAATCCGTAAATGCCGAAGCTTTCATCGGTCGCATCGTTCGCGACGCCGGCGAACGCGGAGACCAGCACTTGCGGACGCCGCTGTGCGCGCACTTCATCGAGCGTGAGCCGGCTGCGTTGCTCGTAGAGCGCCGCGCGATCGAGCGATTCTTTCGTGATCTCCGTTGGTGTCCTGTAAGAATCACTGACGAAATCGATCGCGACCTCGAGTGGCTCGCTCGTCGTATCGCCGATGAGCAGCTTGAGCCGCGTCTCCACCTCGACGCGCTGCAGATCGAGATCGAGCAACTGCGCCTCGATCGCGAGCGCCTGGTCCTGCCACTGCGCGGCCGTGAGGTTCGAGATCTGTCCGATCTCGAGCAGCGACTTTGCGCGCTCGCGCAATTGCCGCGCGCGAGCGATGCTGTCGGCCATCAGCTCGATGTGCTGCGTCGTGAGATAGAGCTGCGCGTATGCCTCGACGGTCGCGCGATAGACCGCATCCGCTTCATCGACCGCACGCTGTTGATACAGCAGCGCATCCGTCTTCGCCGATTCCGATCGCCGCAGCGAAGCCGCGCGCTCGAACAGCGGATAGTCGACCGCCACGATCGCCGTCATCGCGTCGTAGCGCACCGCACCCGGCGAAAGGTTGCTGAAGGTCTCCACGCGATTCGCCGAAGCCTCGGCACGAATCGCCGGAGTCGTGCGCGTCGAAATCGAAGAGAGCCTCGCAAGCGCCGGCGCGCGCAGCGCAGTCGCGCGGCTCACCGCATCTTCGAAGGACAGCGTCGCTGCAAAAGCAGAAGGCGTTGCGAAAGCAGAAAGCAGAAAGCAGAAAGCAGAAATGAGAGCGCCGCACATGCTTCTCGCGATGCCCATTGCTGCCTTCTGCCTTCTGCTTTCTGCTCTCACGTCATCGCACCGTGATCAGCGCGGGCGTTCCCGCGTGCAGCACGCCGTCCGGATTCGGCACCGCAACGATGATCGTCGTGTCGGCGATGGTGGCGACCGGCTCGACGAAATGCCGCGGCGGGACCGTGAACACTTTCACGTCTACCGGTACGCCCGTCTTGATGTAGCGCAGCAGCTCCGGAGCGATGGTCCCTCGGACTTGCGCACTCGTGGTGTTCGCGACCTCCAGCAGCGGATCGCGGACGTAGATCCCTTCGCCCGCGTTCGCCGCGACGCGTATCACCGTGCCGGCGACCGGCGCGTACACCGCGAGCTGGCGCTTGCGATCTTCGACGAACGCCATCTCCGCGCGCGCTTTCTCGAGCTCGAGCTTGAGCAGACCGGCGTCGGCGGCAGGCGGTGCAACGCGACGCGCTTCGCGCTCGGCCGCATAGTCGCGCAACGCCGCGGCGTACTCCGCTTCGGCGATCTCGAGCTCGTCCTTCGACACATCGTGCGTCGCGAAGAGCGCGCGATAGCGCTCCACGCGCGACTTGCGATTGCGCACGATCGTCGCGTCGGCTTGCTCGCGTTCATCGTCGCGCTTCATCACCGGTGCTCGACTCGCGTTGCGCAGCCGGTATTCGGCAAGCGCGAGCTGCGTGCGTGCGTACGCAAGATCGCGCTCGACCGCGGGATTCACGATCGACACGAGCAGGTCGCCGGCTTTCACCGCGGCGCCTTCGCGCACGTGAATCGTCTCGATGCGCCCGTCGATCGGCGCCGCGACGACCGTGCTTTTCGGCGGCGCAACCTCGGCCTTGATCTCGAGCTTCGGCGCGTCGGCGGCGACGGCATCCTGCCGGTCGTCGCAACGCGCGAACGCAAGCGCAATCAACGCGATATTGCAGACGACAGGCAATCGCTTCATCATGAGGCGAGTTTCTTGCAGGGCTCGCGTGCAAGACGTGGACCGATGACTTCCGGGCGTGAACGTTCTCTGGAGTGGGGGATCCCCGTCGTCATGACCGCCATTACGTTTCTGGTCTGCACCGGCGCGCTCGTGACGACTGCCGTGCTCGATCTGCGTACCGCCGCGCGCGAAACCAAGGATAGCGCGAGCGCCGCAGCCTCGCTACCGATCGATGCGATGCGCGCGATTCCGGCGGTGGCATCGGCAAAACGCTATGACGCGAGCGGCGCGATCCGCGCGAGCTACGACGCGCCGCGCCAGCCGCCGAGCCGCATCGCATCGCTGTTCCTGCAACCGGAGATCGCCTGCTCGTCGATTGCGATCGCTGGCCGTTCGCCGTCGGCCGTTGGCCGCAATCCGACTCAGGCAACGGCCAACGGCCAACGGCCAACGGCCAACGGAACACTCTGCATCGAGACCTCGACGGCGATCGTCGCCGCGCGCGCGCATCGCTGGCTGCGGATCCTTGCGTTCGCGCTTCCCGCGTCGTTGCTGATCGGCTTCCTCGGCGGCCGCTTGCTCGCGTCGTCGATCGCAAGACGCCTGCGCCGCATCGGCGACGTCGTCGAGCAAGCCACGCGCGACGACGCGTATTCGCTGCGCGTCGAGTCCTCGAAAGGGGAGCTCGGACGCACGATCGGCGTGCTCAACGAGCTGCTTGCGCGCATGCAGGAGCGCGAAGTCGCGCTGCGCCGCCGCACCGCGGAGGTCGAAGCCGCGAACAAGGATCTCGAATCGTTCGCCTACTCCGTCTCGCACGATCTCCGCGCCCCACTCGGCAGCGTCGACGGCTTCGCGCAGGCGCTCGCCGAATACACGAGCGATCTCGACGAAAACGCGCGCGAGTGCGTGCACTGGATCCGCGAAGCAGCGCGGCAGATGCGCGATCTCATCGAAGGCCTGCTGCAGATGTCGCGGCTCGCGCGCACCGACATCGAGCAAGGCACGGTCGATCTCACCGCGATCGCGCGCGCGATCGGCGACTCGCTGCGCCAGGCGCATCCCGAGCGCGAGATCGATTTCGTCGTCCGCGACGGTGTGCGCGTCACCGGCGATGAGCACCTGCTGCGTGCGGTGATGGAGAACCTGTTGTCGAACGCGTGGAAGTTCACGCGCGATGCGTCGCGCGCGCGCGTCGAGTTCGGCGTCGTCGAAGACAACGGCCATCCCGCATACTTCGTGCGCGACAACGGCGCGGGCTTCGATCCGACGCACGCATCGAAATTGTTCCGCCCGTTCCAGCGCCTGCACTCGATGCGCGAGTTCGAAGGCACGGGCATCGGCCTCGCAACAGTGCAGAGAATCATTCAGCGCCACGGCGGCACGGCATGGGCGGAGGGCGATGTGGGCAAAGGAGCGACGATCTACTTCACGATGGGGACCGCTGCATGAAACGAACGTTGATCGCGATCGCGATGCTCTGCGCCGCCGCTGCTGCATCGGCGAAGTGCGCGCCGAAGAACGTGCTGAAGTTCATCGTGTCGAACGACCTGCCGGTGAGCACAACGCGAACGCTTTACCGGCAGGGCGAAAAATTCGGCCGCTACGAACTGCCGGGCGTGCTCATCATCGTGAGCGAGCCAGACCTCTGGGTGGTGAACAAGGTCGAGAAGACCGGCCAGCACGCGCTGGATCCGGATGACTCTTCGGTGTTCCACGCAGTGGTCCTCGACGACAGCGAGTCGAAGTACTGGAACAACTTCGAGTTCGGATGCGAGGTGCCGTTCATGCACGCGGTTGGCGCCGAGCCGAAAGACGGCGTGTACGAGCACACTGCGGAAGGCGTGACTGTGCGGTTGACGGTCGCGAAATCGGGCATCCCGCAGCGCATCGACGTGAAGACGCCGAAGTCGTCGTACAGCATGATCTATCACGCGTGGGAAGAGCTGCGCGACGCGCCGCCGGATCTTTTCGCGAAGCCGGAAGGCATCACGTTCACGGAGCAATCCGCCGAGCCGGACAAGCCATAGATCGCGTAGACGTACAATCGTCGCATGGCCAACGCCTCGTTCCTGGAGACCGTCCGCGAGGCGAGCCGGTTTTTCATGAAGACCGACGACGTCCACGAAACCCTCGGCCGCATCGTGCGCAGACTCTCCGAGGAGGGGATCGACTACGCGATCATCGGGGGGATGGCGCTCGTTGCGCACGGGTTCGTGCGCTTGACGGATGACGTCGATATTCTTACGACGCGCGAAGGTCTCGATGCGATTCACAGCCGGCTCGTCGGACGCGGATACGTTCCGCTCTTCGCCGGCGCGCGCAAACGCCTTCGCGATGCAACGACTGGGACGAAGGTCGAGTTCATCACCGCGGGCGAATATCCCGGCGACGGAAAACCGAAGCCCGTCACGTTCCCCGAGCCAACCGCGGCCTCCGTCGATATCGACGGCGTGCGTGTCATCACGATCGAAAAACTCGTCGAGCTGAAACTCGCATCCGGACTCACATCCCCCGATCGCTTGCGCGACCTCGCCGACGTTCAGGACCTCATCAAAGCCGTGGCGTTGCCGCGCGAGTTTGCGGAGAAACTGGATCCGTCCGTGCGCGAGAAGTATCTCGAGTTCTGGGACGCGATTCAGAACGCAACGGGACCGGATCGCGATTAGTCGCGGCTTACGCGGCGAACGCGATGATCTCCAACTCGGCCGCCGGCAATCTGATGCGTCGAAAACAGCACGGTCGCGTTTTCGTTCGCCACGTGTGCGATCAGGGCCTGCAGAACCTCGTCGCACATCGCGGGATCGAATCCCGAAGTCGGTTCGTCGAGAATCAGCAGCTCCGCGCCGCGGCAGAGCGCGAGCAGCAGCGCGAGTCCGGTGCGCATGCCGCGCGAGAGCGCTTTGATCTTGCGATCGAGCGGCAGCGCGAAGTTGCGGAGATAGCGCTGCTCGAGATCGCTGCGCCAGTTCGGATAGAACGACGCCGTGAAGCGGAGCATGTCATCGACGGTCATGTAGCCGTAGAGATCTTTCTCCTCGCTCACGAACGCGGCGCGGCGGCGAATCTCGACACTCGATTGCGGCGCACTCGCGTCGAGATCGAAGACGCTCGCACTTCCGGAGGATGGTCGCGTCATGCCGAGGAGGATCTTGATCGTCGTGGTTTTGCCGGCGCCGTTGCGGCCGAGGAGCCGCAGATCGAGCCGGCGGGAACCTGGAGGTCGAGACCGCGGAGCGCTTCGACGTCGTCGAACGATTTGCGTAGATCGACCGTTTCGATGAGCTCAGCCACGACGACCTCCCGTGCGCGGGTGTCCCGCGAGCTCCGCTTCGAACAGTCGGCGGATCTCTTCGTCGCTGACGCCGCGTGCGCGCAGACGATCGACAGTGCCGGAGACGATCGTGCGCGCGGCGCGCAGCGTGTCGGAGATCCTGTCCGCGCGCCGGTTGCGCGCGACGAACGCGCCCGAGCCGTGACGCAGCTCGATCACACCTTCGTGCTCGAGCTCGCGATACACCTTCGCGACCGTGTTCGGATTGATCACGAGCTCCTCCGCGAGCGGCCGGATTCCGGGAAGCTGATCCCCTTCGCGCAGAGCCCCTGTCTCGATCGCATGCTTCACCTGCTCCATCAACTGCAGATAGATCGGAACGCCGGACGACGGGTTTGGACGGAAAAGCATCGCGGCGCCAACTGTACTACAGAACTATCACAGTGGCAGTGTACGGAAGGTGAAGCGGAAGGTTTCTACGTTCGTAGTTTGACCGCGGCCGCTACAGCCAACATCGCGCCGAGCGTCATCAACATCCACGCGGACAAGGTGGGTGTATCGCCGGCGGCGATCACGGTAAGCGGAGCCGACGCGGCGGTGCCGGGTGGCGCGTTGCCGGAGGTGACTTGCGACGTCGTGTTGATGTGTGTGCCGATGGCGATTCCGTGCACGCTGACGGTGATCGTGCAGGACTGGCCCCCGGCGAGCACACTCGATGTGCTGGAAAAGGTCTCTGTCCCAGGATTGATGCTGAACATGCCTCCGCCGGTTGCGGGCGTGCTGCACGTGCCGCCGGTTTGGGTGATGAGATCGATTCCCGCCGGCATGGTGTCGCTGAACTGCACGTTCGTGAGCGGCAGAGCAGCGTTGGGATTCGTCACCGTGATCGTGGCGATGGACGTTCCGTTGAGCGTGACCACCGCCGGGTTGAAGCTTTTGGTGATGACCGCAGCGGCGGCCTGTGCAAACGCGGATCCTGTGAAGGACGCACTGATCAGCACAGCGGTGACGATGACAAGGCGCGACGACGATCGATTCATGGCGCGTGATTATGTCGAACACCGTGCGCTCCCGCAAACGGCATTGAAAGAATCGCGACGGCGAGCGCGACGACGATCAGAATCGCAGCGACTTCGAACGTGATCCGCATCCCGCCGGCAACGAACACGGCGCCCATCACGGAGGCTCCGGTGATGAGTCCCAGATTGCGCGAGAGGTTGAGCATGCCGGAGATCACTCCGCGCTGATCCGGGCGCGCGTCCGCCATCATCGCGGTGTTGTTGGCCGCCTGGAACAGCGCATAGCTCGCCGTGATGACCATGATCGGGCCGAGGTAGCCGGCGATGCCGAGTCGGGCCGGCATCACGGACAGCGTGAAGCAACCGGTCGCGATTCCGATCAGGCCGGCGATGGTCATGCCTTGTGCACCAACGCGATCGACGATGCGACCGGCGGGGATGCCGGTCAGTGCGGCGACGAGCGGACCGGCCGACATCGCGATTCCGACGAGTGCCGTGTCGAGGCCGAGCGCACGAGAGAGATAGAACGGTCCGACGACGAGCGTCGCCATCATCACCGTCGAGACGAGCGCGCTCATGGCGAGGCCTGCACTCAGCGCTGGATTGTGAAACATCGCCAGTCGGATCAACGGTGATGTTGCTCGCCCCTCGGCAAACACGAAGAAAGCCCGCTCCGCATGCGGCAATGAGCAGCAATGCGATGTTGAGCGAGCCGAATGTGCCTCGCCCCATGGTCATCGCGAGCGCATAGGCCGAGAGTGTCAACACAAGCAGCAGCGTGCCGACATGGTCGATGCCGGCGCGAGCGGTCGCGGGTTCGCGGCGGTCCGCCGGCAGGTAGCGATACGCGAGAAACACATTCAGCACGCCCAGCGCACGTTGATCAGGAAGATCGAGGGCCAGCCGAATCCGGCGATGAGAAGGCCGCCGAGGGACGGCCCGAGCGTGGTGCCGATCGCGGACATCGTGCCGAGCAGTCCCATCGCGCTGCCGGTCTTCGTCTTCGGAACGGTCTCGCCGGCGATGGCGACGGTGAGCGCCATCATGACGGCCGCGCCGAGGCCTTGCGCTGCGCGCGCGGCGATCAGCAGCGACAGCGTCGGTGCGGCGCCGCAGAGGAGTGAGGCAATCGTGAACAGACCGATGCCCGCAATCAGCAAGCGCCGCCGGCCAACGATGTCTCCGAGGCGTCCGGCGCTGACGATCAAGGTGGTGATGGCGAGGAGATACGCGAGGACGATCCACTGAACGTGCTGGAACGACGCGTGGAACGATTGCGCCAGCGCCGGCAACCCGACGTTGGCAATGCTGGTGTCGAGCGAGGGCATCAACATGGAGATCGACAAAGACAGCACGCTGCTTCGGGACGGGACCGTCGATCTGGAAACGGGGGTCGTGGAGGAAACGACCAGTCCCGAATTGCGCACGCAGGCGCTCTTTCGCGACCGTTTCGTCGGCGTCGTGCGAAGCGGACATCCGCTGACGCAACGCAGGATCACTGCGGTGCGCTACGCGGCCGGCAGGCACGTCTCCGTGTCGCGAAGAGGCGAGGAGACTGAGCCCGTCGATGGCGCGCTGAAGCCGCTCGGTCTCGAACGGAACATCGTCACGATCGTGAGCGGCTTTTCGATGGCGCTGGCCCTGGCCCGCGCCTCCGATCTGATCGCAACCGTTCCCGAGAAGCACACGGGCAATCTGCGCTCGAGGATGCACACCTTTTCGCTGCCCTTCGCAACGGACGCATTCACGGTGTCTCTGCAGTGGCATCCGCGCCTGCACGCCGATCCCGCGCATCGCTGGCTGCGCGAGTGCGTGCGAGGAATCTGCGCACGCTCGTAGATTCAGATGGGCAGTTTGTTGATGAAGTCCTGCGTGAACGTCGTCGAGACCCCATTGCTCATCGGATCCGCCGCCAGCGCGCCCACCGTGATCGTGCACGTAGCCGGCAATCTCAGGGCAACGCTCGCGCGCGTCACCTCG
>DATKFO010000050.1:0-6516 GCA_035544355.1 Thermoanaerobaculia bacterium | reverse complement strand
TGGCATAGCCACCGCTTTCGTATCCGGATCGCAAAGCGGTGGCTTTGCCACCGCACTCCTAGACCGGCGGAGGCACGCGGAAGCGTGTGCCGGTCAGCGTCATCGAGCGGCCGCTCTTGCGTCGCACGCCCTTCCGCCTTGTCAGGAAATCTTCCTTCGCTTCCTTCAGCGTGGACGGCACGTAGGTCGCGCCGGCTGCGAGCGTCTTGCCGCGGTCGCGCGAGAAGGCGGAGCCGCCGGCGACGATGGCGAGGTCGGGGAAATTGGCCGCCAGGAGTTGCAGGAGGTCGTAGCCCTGCTCGAGGTGGTCGGAGTTCGCGCACGAAACAAACACGGCCTCGGGCGAAACTTCGTTGATGAATGCGATGAGCTCTTCTTCCGGCAGGTCGGTGAAGTAGTCGACCGAGTAGCCTTCGCTGCGGAGGAGTTGCGTGAGCATGAGCGTGCCGAGGGAGAGGCGTTCGGCGGCGACGGAGACGGCGACGATGTGGCGGTTCGGATCGGGTGTGCCGGCGTTGCGATCGCCGAAGCGCACGATGAGCTCGCGCACGACGTCTTTGATGAAGTGATCGTGCGCCTGCGTGATGCGGCGCCGCTCGAGCTCTTCCTGCGCGAACGTGAGCGTGGGGATGAAGAGATCGATGAACATCTCTTCCATCGTCGCGGTCTCGGCGTAGCGATCGGCGATCGCGATCGCGCCCGTGCGATCGCGCAGCAAAAGACGGTTGTAGAAACTGAGATAGCCCTCGAGCGGATCTTCGCTGCCGAACATGATCGAGAAGATCCGCAGCGCGGGGATGAATTCGCCGCCGACGGTGAGACACACGGTGATCGGCGTCGCGAGCAGCAGTCCCACCGGTCCCCACAGCCATCCCCAGAAAATCGCAGCGAGCAGCAATGCGATCGGTGACACGCCGACGCGATGGCCGACGACGATCGGCTCGATGAATCCGCCGATGAGCTGATCGCAGAAGACGAACAGTCCGAGAACTGCGAGTGAGGTGTACCAGTTGTCGAGGACTGCGAATGCGAGAAACGTCGGCGCCGCGGCGCTCAGCACCGCGCCGATGTACGGCACGAAGCGCAGCAGTCCCGCGAGCACGCCCCACAGCGGAGCGTGCGGCACTTGCAGCAGAGCGAGTCCGAATCCGATCAGCAGACCGAATCCGATGTTGAGCAATGCGATCGTGAGCAGGTAGCGGCTGATGCGATACGACGTCTCGCCGATCGCCTGCGTGGTGACGGTGAGGTGCGCGCGCCCCGCGAGGCGCAGCAATTTGTCGCGCAATTGCTCGCGGTCGCGAAGGATGAAAAATACGACGACCACCACGAGGAACACGGCGGCGACGGCTTCGATCGACGGCGCGAGCTCTTCGTAGCTATTGGTGATCGTCTTGCGCTCGGGAATGACGCGCACTTTGATGTCGGCGCGCTCGGGTTGCGTGCGCGCATCGGCGACACGCTGCAGCGTTTTCTCGATGAGATCGATCACGCCGCCGCTCCGTTTGCGGATCACGTTGAGCTTCTCTTCGACCTGTGGACTGTTCGTGGCTTTCGCGAGTTGCTGTGCGACGGCGTTGAATTGCTGATAAAGCCACCAGCCGCCGAACCCGATCAACGTGACGGCGAGCCCGAGCGAGAGAACGATCGCGCCCGTGCGGCGCAGGATCGAGCGCTCGAGCACGGCGACGACCGGCGTCAGCAGGAATGCGAAGAGAATCGCGAGCGCAACGGGAACGACGACCGGCCGCGCGAGGTAGAGAATCGCGATGACGATGATCGAGCCGAACAGCGTGCGCGACGTGCCCTGACGACGATCGAGCGTGCGCTTGTCGAGGACCGGCTCGCTCGCCGGCGGAATGCGCCGCATCGATAACGTGCGGTCAAACCGATCCGTATCTTCGTCGTCGTGATACACGCTCGAGTTTAACAGCACAAATCGATCCGACGGCGACGGTGAGCAGTGAGCAGTGGGCAGTGGGCAGTGAGCAGTGGGCAGTGAGCAGTGGGCAGTGAGCAGTAGGCAGAAGAATGATGTCGCTTTGTCTTCTGCCACTGCCTACTGCCCACTGCGAGCTGCGACAGCAGCGACTGTCAGTGTCCCGCGGCGCGTCGTCGCGGCGGCGGTGGTCCGGAGGTCACGAGGAAGTTCGCGGGCGCCGATGTGTTGCCCGACGTCAGCACCGTGATTTGGAGTGCGCCGGGGATTGCCAGCTCCGCCAGCGTCAACTGGATTACGAGCTCGCCGCTGCTGATGAATGACGTGATGTGTGGCGAGCCGTTCACGCGCGCGACTGCGTCCGCGAGGAAGTTTGCGCCGAGGATGTGGACTTCGAGCGGGAAGCTTCCGGCGAGTGCGGCGGAGGGCGAGAGCGCCGAGATCACCGGCAAGCCTGGCGAGACGACGGTGAACGGGAACGGCAACGACAACGCCTCGGCGGAGTTGCGCACGTTGATCGAGAACGAGCCGAGCTCGAAGAGCGATTCGGCGGGCAGGATCGCGGTGAGCTGATTCGCGGAAACGAAATTCGTGGTGCGCTCGATGCCCTTGAACTCGACGCGCGACGTCGGCAGGAACGATGTGCCGCTGACGACGACCGCGACGTTGGAGCTGCCCGCGAATGCGAACGGCGGATCGAGCGCCGTGATGAGCGGACGCAGCACCGTGAGCGGCAATGCGTTCGACGGGAATCCGCGATCGACGACCGTCACATCGATCGTACGCGGCTGCGAGAGGTCGCTGGTGAACACGGTGGTCGAGATACGGCCGGTGCTCGTGTTGAACGTCGACGTGCGCTGCAGTCCGTCGAACGCGATCTTCGCGCTCGAGCCGAAATCGCTGCCGGCGACCGTGAGCGTGAAGCCAGGATCGCCCGCGGCGACCGTCGTCGGATCGAGCGCTGTGATCTGCGGCGTGATGACGACGACCGGGAACGTGAATGGATCCGATGCGGTGCCGTCGGGATTCGTCACGCGGATCTCGATGTTGCGCGGCACCTGCGTGTCGGCGGGCAGCACGCTGACGTCGATGCGATTCGGACTGACGAACGTGCTCGCGTGCGTTTCACCGTCGAACGTGACGACAGCGATGCTCGCGAAGTTGCGGCCGTTGATCGAGAGCACGAACGGATCGCTGCCGGCCGTGCCCGATGTTGGCGAGAGCGATTCGATGACCGGCGCCGCGGCGTTGACGACGCGCAGCTCGAACGGCGCAGACGTCGAGCCGCCGAGTTTTTTCTTCACTTGAATCTGCAGCGTGCCGGCGTTCGCGACATCGGACGCGTCGAGCGTTGCGATGAGCTGTGTCGACGTACTGAAGTCCGTGTCGCGTGCGACGCCGTTCACGAGCACGGTATCTCCGTCGGCGTACGTGCCGCCGATCACGATGATCGTGCGCGTCGCGGAGCCGGCGTTGATCGTCGTCGGACTGATCGCGTTGATCACCGGCGCGTCGGCCGGAATGATCGTGAGCGTCTTCGGCTGCGACTCGCCGCCGTCCGTGCCTGCGGTGAAGACCGTGATCTTCAGATCCTTCGCTATCGAGAGCTGCGACGAGGTGAGCGTGGCCGTCAATCGATTCGCGCTGACGAACGTCGTGGTCTGCTGTACGCCGTCGACGCGAATGATCGAGCCGTTGATGAATGCCGAGCCGTTCGCCTGCAGCTGCGTCGGCCCCGAGCCCGCGCGGATCGAAACGGGCGTGATCGAATCGAGCACCGGCAATTTCTCGGAGACGACTTTCAACGGCAGTGCTGAGGACGCGGGCGCATTCGGATTCACGACCGTGACCTGAATCGTCTTCGCGGTCGCGATCGTCGACTTGATCACTTTCGCGGTGAGCTTCTCGTTGTTCACGAACGTCGTCGTGTTCGCGTTCACGCCGTCGAGCTTCACGACCGCGCGGCTGTCGAAGTTGCGGCCGACGAGGGTGAGCGTGAAGTCGTTGCCGCCCGCGGTGACACGATCGGGGCTGAGCAGCGTGAGCACGGGCACGGCCGATTCGCGCGCGGCCTGCAGCGTCACGAGATTCGAGATCTTGTTGCTCGGATTGATGACGGTGATGTTGAGATTGACGGGCGAGGCGATATCGTTCGCGAGGATCGTTCCCTCGAGCGTCTGCGTGTCGATGTAGGTCGTGTCGCGCGGCGAGCCGTTCACGCGCACTTTCGCCGTCGTCGCGAAGGCGGTGCCGATCACGCGGAGTGTGAACTGGCCGGTGCCGGAGATGACCTGGCTCGGATCGATGCTGGTGATGCGCGGCGCGTTGGTGATGACGTCGAAGGCGACTGCGTTCGATGTTTGCGTCGTCGATGCGACGGTGATGCTGAGCGTCTGCACGCTGTCGAGGTCGGCATTGACGAGGTTGAGCTGCACCTGCGTGGGACTGACGAAGGTCGTGATGCGTGGAGCGCCGTCGACGCGCGCCGACACGCCGTTGACGAAGTTCGCGCCGGTGATGGTGACTACGAGACTGGTGAGCGTCCCGGCCACTGCCTTCGGAGGATCGAGCGACACGATGACCGGTGCCGCCGCGAATGCACTTCCTGCCACCACCGCCACAACCACACAAGCCAGAAGGCGTTTCATGGGGGTATCTCCGGGTTTATGGTAACGGGTCAGAGCACCCTGAGCGAAGTGATGTGGCACAGACACTCTTGTCTGTGCTTATTCGTCGCGGGGGCACACAGACAAGAGTGTCTGTGCCACATCCTCAAGCCGGCTTTCGCCACCGAAGCACAGGCTGCCGAGCGGCGCGCGCCTCATCCAGACGCCGCACCGGCGTGGTGTGCGGCGCGGAGCGGACGAGCTCGGGACGCTCTTCGCATTCGCGCGCGATCGCGATCATCGCGTCGCAGAACGCGTCGAGCTCTTCCTTCGGCTCGCTCTCCGTCGGCTCGATCATCAGCGCGCCCGACACGATCAGCGGGAAGTAGATCGTCGGCGGGTGGAAGCCGTAATCCATCAAGCGCTTGGCGATGTCGAGCGTGTGCACGTCTTTCGGCGTCTGCAGTTTGTCGGAGAAGACGACTTCGTGCAGCGACGGCGCGTCGTACGGCAGGTGATAGTGCTTCTTGAGCCGCGCGCGAATGTAGTTCGCGTTCAGCACTGCGAGCTGCGCGATGCGGCGCAGGCCCGTCGGTCCCATCGAGCGCATGTATGTCAGCGCGCGCACGAGCACGTTGAAATTGCCGTTGAACGCGCGCATGCGACCGATCGACTCGGGATGCGAGTCGTCGAGATAGAACGTGCCGTCTGCGTTGCGCTCGACCGTCGGCGTCGGCAGGAACGGCACGAGCCGCTCGCTCACACCGACCGGGCCCGCACCCGGTCCGCCGCCGCCGTGCGGCGTCGAGAACGTCTTGTGCAGATTCGAGTGGATGCAGTCGATGCCCATGTCGCCGGGGCGCGCGACGCCGACGAACGCGTTGAGATTCGCGCCGTCGCAATACAGATACGCGCCCTTCGCGTGGAGGATGTCCGCCATCGCGCGGATCTCGTTCTCGAACACGCCGAGCGTGTTCGGAACGGTGATCATCAGCGCGGCGACGTCTTCGTTCACGTTCTGCTCGAGCACGTCGAGGTCGAGCGTGCCGCGGCTGTTCGATTTCAGTTCCTTGATCTGATAGCCGGCGAATGCTGCCGACGCGGGATTCGTCCCGTGCGCGGAGTCGGGGATGAGGATGTACTTGCGCGGGTTGCCGGTTTTCGCGAGCGCCTTGTGCACCATCAAGATGCCCGTCAGCTCGCCGTGAGCGCCGGCAACCGGCTGCAGCGTGACGCGCGGCAGACCGAAGATCTCCTTCAGCGTCTGCTCGATCGTCCAGAGCAATTCGAGATTGCCCTGCACCTGATGATCGGGCTGCAGCGGATGTCCGTGAGCGAATCCGGGCGTGCGCGCGATCTCTTCGTTGATGCGCGGGTTGTGCTTCATTGTGCACGAGCCCAATGGGTACAATCCCGCATCAATCGAGACGTTCAGCTGGGACAGGCGCGTAAAGTGCCTGATGACATCGACTTCCGAGACCTCGACTTCATCCGCGATCTCGGTGCGGCGCAGCGAAGCGGGCAGAATGTCGTCGAGAGGCTGCTCCGGAACGTCGAGCGCAGGGAGTTGATAACCGCGCCGTCCGGGACGCGAGTGCTCGAAGATGAGGCCTTCGCGGTTCTGCAGATCGGACTTCGTCATCATCGCAGCGCCTCCGCGAACGCATCGAGCTGTTCGACGGTGTGCAGCTCGCTCACGGCGACGAGGAAGTCGCGCTCGTGGCCGTCGTAGAAATCGCCGAGCGGGATACCGCCGAGGATTTTCTTTTCTTCGAGCTCGCGAAGCACGTCCTTCGCCGGACGCGAGGTGCGCACGACGAATTCGTTGTAGTGCGGTCCGTTGAACGGCAACTCCACCGAGAGTTTCGATCGCAGATACGCGGCCTTCTGCAGGCACTGCGTCGCGACCTCGCGAAGTCCTTCCTTGCCGAGGAGCGACAGGTACATGTTGGCGGCGAGCGCGATCAGTGC
>DATKFO010000049.1:0-2273 GCA_035544355.1 Thermoanaerobaculia bacterium | reverse complement strand
TGCGGGAACTGGTCGATCCGTCGCATATCCTCTTCGGCAGCGACTTTCCGTTCCTGCCCGAACCCCTGATCGAGGAGTCGATACAAGGGCTGGCGGACTACCCGGGGTTCGATGCCGCAGCGCGCAAGTCGATCGGACGCGACAGCGCGCTCGCGCTCTTCCCCCGATTGAGGACGACCGCCGCCTAGAGGCGTTGGATCGATCAGTAGTTCCGAACAATCCACTCGGCAACGAGCACCGGCTTGTCGCCGCCCTCGCGCTCGACGACCACGTTCCAAGTGTGCTGGACGCCGCCGTCGGCGATCGATTCGTGCGCAGCCAGCGTGAACCTGCCGCGAACGCGCGATCCTGCCGGCAGCGGCGCCGTGAAGCGCACCTTGTTGAGGCCGTAGTTGATGCCCATTCGCCGGTTGTCGAGCACGAACGTGGTGGCGAAGAGACGCGACAGCAGCGAGAGTGTGAGGAAGCCGTGGGCGATGGTAGTGCCGAAGGGCCCATCACGGGCGCGCACCGGATCGACATGAATCCATTGCGGATCGTCGATCGCCTCGGCGAAGCGATCGATGCGCGTTTGCTCCACGACGAGCCACGGCGAGACGCCGATCTCCTCGCCCACGCGCGCACCAAGCCCTTCCAGCGGCAACGACAAGCCATCCATTTCGAAGCCCCGTGTAAACGAAGTCTGCGCGCCGCGCCGACGCGATGTCTGTGGCGATATGGTACATTTTCGACCGACCGCAATGAATGCTCCCCTGATCGATACGAAGCAACTCTCCGCGCCGTCACTCGCCATGATCCGGCAGCTCGTGTCGTTCGACACGACGAGCCGCGAATCGAACATGGCGTTGATCGATTGGGTCGGTTCGTACCTGCGCGATCACGGCATCGCGTCCCGGCTGACGTTCGACGACACCCGGAAGAAGGCTAACCTCTTCGCGACGATCGGCCCCGAGATCGACGGCGGCATCGTGCTTTCCGGACACACCGATGTCGTGCCGGTGGACGGCCAGCCGTGGACGTCCGATCCGTGGCAAGCAGTGGAGGCCGGCGATCGACTGGTGGGGCGCGGCGTCTGCGACATGAAGAGCTTCATCGCGATCGCGCTCGCGCTCGTTCCGGAAATGGTCGGCCGCAGGCTCGAGCGACCATTGCATTTCGCGCTGTCGTACGACGAGGAAGTGGGCTGCATCGGCGTGCGCCGCCTGATCGCCGATCTCGCCAACCTGGAGTACGCGCCCGGCGGGTGCATCGTCGGCGAGCCAACCGGCATGGAGCTCGTCGTCGCCCACAAGGGCAAGCGCTCGTATTCGTGTCGCGTTCGCGGCTTCGAGGCGCATTCGGCGCTGACGCCCAAGGGAGTCAACGCCGTCGAGATCGCGTGCGAGATCGTCACGTTCCTGCGCGCGCTCGCGAAGCGCTTTCGCGACAAGGGTCGCCTGGATCACGACTACGATGTGCCCTTCACGACCGTCCACGTCGGGACGATCAAAGGAGGCACGGCGCTCAACATCGTGCCGCGCGATTGCGAGTTCAAGTTCGAGTTTCGCTACCTTCCTTTTGAGGATCCGGACGCGTTGATTCGGGAAATCACGGACTACGCCGCGCGATTCCTGCCCGAAATGCACGCGGTCGCCGGCGATACCGGCATCACGATCGACGAGCTGTCCGCTCTCCCCGGTTTCGACACGGGCGCCGACAGCGAGATCGCCGCGCTCGGACGCTGCTGCAACCACGGCACGGCATTCAACAAGGTGTCCTTCGGCGCCGAAGCTTCGCTCTTCCACGACGCGGGCATTCCCTCCATCCTCTGCGGCCCCGGCCACATCGCGCAGGCACACCAGCCGAACGAATGGGTAACGCTCGACCAGGTGGCGCAGTGCGAAGCGTTCCTCCGGCGCCTCGTCGATCAGGTGAGCGCGCCCGCGGCGTGACCCTGGCGCGGCAGATGACTCGACGGCTGATCGTTGCCTTGACGGGCGCTTCCGGCGTCATCTACGGCGTGCGCGCGCTCGAGATCCTGCGCTCGATGCCGGACATCGAGACGCACCTCATCATCTCCCCGTCGGCGTCGCAGACGCTCGTCGCGGAGACCGACCACACGCCCGACTCCGTCCGCGACCTGGCACACACGGTCCACAACTTCCGCGATATCGGGGCCGCCATCGCATCGGGCTCGTTTCGCACGCTGGGCATGCTGATCGCGCCCTGCTCGGTGAAGACGCTGAGCGGAATCGCCACAGGTTACAGCGATGAGCTCATCGTGCGCGCCGCGG
>DATKFO010000048.1:0-6930 GCA_035544355.1 Thermoanaerobaculia bacterium | reverse complement strand
ACGTTCTTCTTCCGCCACATGCAGGACGTCATCAAGCGCGGCTTCCTCTACATCGCGCAGCCGCCGCTGTACAAGATCGCGCAGGGCAAACGCGATACGTACCTCAAGGACGAAGCGGAGAAATCGCGCTTCCTCCTCGATCGCATCGCGGAGTCCGTCCTCATCTCGCCGCGATCGGGCGAGCCGATTGCCGGTGAAGCGCTCATCAGCATGCTGCAGCGCATGGACGAATACCGCCTTCACGGACGCAAGCTCACCGCACGCGGCATTCCGCGTGATGCGCTCGACGTCCTGTTCGCGGAAGGCTTCACCGATCGCACATTTCTCGGGAAGAGAGACAAGCTCGAGGCGCTGCAAGCCGCGCTCACGAGCGCCGGATTTGAACGCGTTCACATTTTGACCGACGAGACGACCGAGATCTCGGCCGTGCACTTCAGCGTCAGCAGCAACGGCAGCGGACGCAACGTCGCGATCAGCACCGAGCTTCTTTCGCAGTACGAGTTCCGCCAGATGGCGAAGGCGTACGAGCAGCTGTCCGGATTCGGACTGCCGCCGTACACCGTGCAACACGGCGAAGAGAAGATGGTGTTCGCGCGCGTCGACGATCTGCTCGAGCAAGTGTTCAAGCTCGCCGAAAAAGGACTCACGATCCAGCGCTACAAAGGCCTCGGCGAAATGAATCCCGAGCAACTCTGGGACACGACGATGAATCCGACGACGCGCCGCCTGCTGCAGGTGACGATCGAGGATGCCGTCGGCGCCGAGCAGCTCTTCACGATTCTCATGGGAGATCAGGTCGAGCCGCGCCGCGAGTTCATCCAGGACAACGCACTCGACGTCAAGAATCTCGATATCTAACGCATGGCCGAAAACGACGACTACCAGAAATTCATCGAGCCGCGCATCCCCGTCAACATCGAAGACGAGATGCGCAAGTCGTATCTCGACTACGCGATGTCGGTCATCATCGGCCGCGCGCTTCCCGACGTCCGCGACGGGCTCAAGCCCGTGCATCGCCGGATCCTCTACGGCATGTACGAGCAGGGGAACACGGCGGGCAAGGCGTACAAGAAATCGGCGCGCATCGTCGGCGACGTGATGGGTAAGTTCCATCCGCACGGCGACAGCGCGATCTACGACACCGTCGTGCGCATGGCGCAGGACTTTTCGATGCGCTATCGCCTCGTCGACGGCCAGGGCAACTTCGGCTCGCTCGACGGCGACAACCCCGCGGCGATGCGCTACACCGAAGTGCGTCTCACGCGCCTCGCCGAAGAGTTGATGCGCGATGACATCGACAAAGAGACGATCGACTGGGTGCCGAACTACGACGGATCGCTGAGCGAGCCGTCGGTGCTGCCGGCGAAGTTCCCGAATCTGCTCGTCAACGGTTCATCGGGAATCGCAGTCGGCATGGCCACGAACATCCCGCCGCACAACCTCGGCGAAGTCATCGACGCCTGCCTGATGATGATCGACAACCCGCACCTGACGGCGCGCGAGTTGATGACCGTCATCCCCGGTCCCGATTTTCCGACCGCCGGATTCATTCACGGCATCGAAGGCATTCGCCAGGCGTACGAGACCGGCCGCGGCATCATTCAAGTGCGCGCACGCGCGATCTTCGAAACGCAGAGGAAGAGCGACCGGCAGCAGATCGTCATCACCGAAGTTCCGTACATGACGAACAAGGCGCGGCTCCAGGAGAAGATCGCGGAGCTCGTCAAGGACAAGCGCATCGAAGGCATCTCCGATCTGCGCGATGAATCGGATCGCGACGGCATCCGCGTCGTGATCGAGCTCAAGCGCGATGCGATCCCCGAGGTCGTGCTGAACAACCTGTATCGCAACACGCAGATGCAGACGACGTTCGGCATCATCTTCCTGGCGATCGTCAACAACAAGCCGGAGGTGATGAACCTCCCGACGATCATCCATCACTTCATCGAGCATCGAAAAGAGATCGTCGTTCGCCGCACGCGCTTCGAATTGCGCAAAGCGGAAGAGCGCGCACACGTGCTCGAAGGACTCGTCAAAGCGCTCGACGTGCTCGACGAGCTGATCGCGCTCATTCGCGCGAGCCGCACGGGGCAGGACGCGAAGAGCGGGCTCATCGCGCGCTGGGGGTTCTCCGAGGTTCAGGCGCAGGCGATTCTCGACATGCGCCTGCAGCGACTCACGGGTCTCGAGCGCGAGAAGCTCGTGAACGAGTACCAGGAAGTACTCGCACTCATCGCGCGACTCAAGGAGATTCTCGCGTCCGAGAAACTGATCCTCGAGATCATCGCGACCGAGCTGCGCGACATCAAGGAAGCGTACGGCGACAAGCGCCGCACCGAGATCATTCCGGAAGAGAACGAGATCTCGATCGAAGACCTGATCGCCGACGAAGACATGGTCATCACCGTGTCGCGCGGCGGCTACATCAAGCGCTCACAGCTCTCGCTCTATCGCGCGCAACGCCGCGGCGGCAAAGGCCGCATCGGCATGCAGACGAAGGAAGAGGACATCGTCGAGCATCTCTTCGTCGCGTCCGCGCACGCGTACGTGCTCGTGTTCACGGATCGCGGCCGCTTGTACTGGCTCAAAGTTCACCAGATCCCCGAGGCCGGCACGAACGCGCGCGGCAAGGCGATCGTCAATCTGCTGCAAGTCGAGCAGGGCGAGAACGTGCGCGCGCTGCTCACGACGCGCGATTTCACGGAAGGCAAATACGTCGTGATGGCGACGCGCGCGGGCAAGATCAAGAAGACCGAGCTCTCCGCGTTCTCGAACGTGCGCACGAGCGGCATCATCGCGATCGACATCGGCGAAGGCGACGATCTCTACGCCGTGCGACTCTCCGACGGCAACTCCGACATCTTCGTCGGCAAGGCCGGCGGACGCGTGATCCGATTCCACGAATCCGAAGTTCGTCCGATGGGTCGCGGCGCAGCAGGTGTGCGCGCGGTCGCATTGCGCGAAGACGATCACGTCGTCGAGATGGACGTTCTACCTGCAGGCGCGATCGTGGAGGACGACAGCGACACCGAGCCCGAGGCTGACGAGACGGCGGAGATTGCCGGCGACAGCCGCGGCTACATCTTCACCGTCACCGAGAAGGGCTACGGCAAGCGCACGCCGGTCGCCGCGTATCCGACAAAGCATCGCGGCGGCTACGGCGTCATCGACATCAAGACGAATGAGCGCAACGGCAAAGTCGCGGGAATGGCGGTCGTGTTCGACGAGGACCAGGTGCTGCTCATCACCGAGCAGGGAATGATGCTGCGCGTTCCGGTCTCGTCGATTCCATCGAAGGGCCGCAACATCCTCGGCGTCCGCGTGGTCAAGCTCGACGAGAACGACCGCGTCGTCGCGGCGGTGAAAGTCGTCGAGAAGGAACAGCCGGAAGACGGCGGCGACGGCGGCGATGAAGACGAGCCGATGCCCGACTCGATGGAAGAGCCGGTTCAGTAAAACGCGTACAATCTTCCTCATGCTGCGACTGTCGCGTGAGCGCGTGAATCAGCTCGCGCGCGAGCTTCTCGACGCGTTGACGCGCGCACAGGCAGTCTCTCTCCTCAAAGACCGCGAAGTCGTGCGCCAGTCGATCGCGCATGCGCTCGCCGACGAGTTCAAACGCGAGGAAGAGCGCGAGGACAAAGTGCGGCGTCGCATCGCCGCCGTGCGTAACGCACCCGAGGTGGGCACGCGCGAGTACGACGAGCTCTTTCGGAATTACCTCGAGGAAGAGCACCTGCGCGACGGTCTCGACGCGTGATGTGGCACAGACACTCTTGTCTGTGGAGAAAAACGTAGGACAGGCTTCAGCCTGTCCCCGAACACACTGGAAAGAAGAGGGACAGGCTAAAGCCTGTCCTACGTGTGCTCATTTCGCGCGGGACGCACAGACAGGAGTGTCTGTGCCACCATCGAATCAGGCCGATACGCCGCGCTCGTTCTCCGCGTCGTCGTCGTCGCTGCTGATCATCCGCCGCAGCCGCTGCGCTCGCGTGCGGTCGAAAATCCCGCCCGTGTGCCCGGCCGGAATCCAGCTGTTCCCGGCGCACTTCGGGCAGCGTCCGCGAAACGCGATGTTCTTTCCGCAGTCCGGACAAATGATGACGAGTGAGTGGGAAAGCTCGAATTTCTGCTCCCCCTCGGCGTCCAGACTGTTGAGGAACGTGGCGAGGTTGGAAAACGTCTCTTCCTGCGACATTGCGACTCCGCACGCCTCAAGACTGCATGCGACGTGCCGAACGCGTCAGATCCGCATGACGTCGAACTGCTCGTGATGCATCGACTCGTCGGGCTTGAAGACGAGGTGAATGCCGAGGGAGCGCTCGACTTCCTCGAAGATCGGGTCGCCGGCGTGCAACGTCCCGTAGACGATCGGGTTGACGCGCACGATGACATCCTGTCCTTCGTGGAAGTCAGTCTGCTTCATGAGCTCGCGCCAGATTTCCAGCGCAATCGTCGTGTTCGATTTGATTCGTCCGCTGCCGCCGCAGTACGGACACGCCTGCGTAAGTGAGCGCTCGAGGCTCTGCCGCACGCGCTTGCGCGTCATCTCGATCAAGCCGAACTCGGAGATTTGCAGGATCTTCGTCTTCGATCGATCTTTGCGAATCTCGTTCTCGAGCGCTTCGAACAGGCGCTGACGATTCGTCAGATCCTCCATGTCGATGAAGTCGAGCACGATGATTCCGCCGAGATCGCGCAGACGGATCTGGCGCACGATCTCGCGCGCGGCTTCGAGATTCGTGCGGAACACGGTCTCTTCGAGATTCTTCTTGCCGACGTATTTGCCCGTGTTCACGTCGATCGCGACGAGCGCTTCGGTTTGATTGATCACGATGTAGCCGCCGGAGCGCAGCCACACTTTCGATTTCAGCGCCTTCGCGATCTCCGGCTCGATGCCGAATGCTTCGAAGATCGGCTCATCGCGACGATACAGACGAACGCGCGAGACGAGCTGCGGTTGGATCTGATCGAGGAACTCGACGATGCGTTGGTATTGATCGATCGAGTCGACCCACACGCTTTTGAACTCGGGTGAGAGCACGTCGCGAATCGTGCGCAACACGAGGTCGAGATCGTGATGAATCGCGGTCGGCGCGGAGACTTTCTCCGCCTTGCGTTTGATCTGATCCCACAGCTCGGTGAGGTAGCGAAGATCGGCGAGAAATTCGTCTTCGCCGCGCCCCTCACCTGCCGTGCGGACGATGAATCCGCCCGTGCCGTGCGGACGGATGCGATCGAGGATTTCCTTCAATCGCGTGCGCTCTTCTTCCTCTTCGATGCGCCGCGACACGCCGATGTGATTCACCGTCGGCATGTAGACGAGGAAACGTCCGGGCAGCGTGATGTGGCTCGTGATGCGCGCGCCCTTGCCGGCGATCGTGTCCTTCGACACCTGGACGACGATCTCCTGCCCTTCGCGCAGCAGGTCGGAGATCGACGCCTCGCTGCGATGCTGCGGCACCTCGTCCATGTGCAGCTCGTCGGGCGTCTCGCTCTCGTACTCCTCGAGGTCTTCGATGACGTCGGAAACGTAGAGAAACGCGTCGCGCTCGAGACCGAGGTCGACGAACGCGGACTGCATTCCGGGAAGCACTTTGGTGACGCGCCCTTTGTAGATGTTGCCGACGATGGTGCGATGCCGCGTGCGCTCGACCCAAAGCTCGACGACCTGTCCTTCGTCGAGCACGGCGATCCGCGACTCGTGCCTCGTCGCGTTGATCACGATCTCGCGAGACATGCGGCGCGATTGTAGACTGCGGCTCCGTGAGCGCGACCATCTACTTCTCCGGCGCGATCAGCGGCGGCCGCGCGGACGTCGCGCATTACCGCCGCATCGTCGCCGCACTCGAAGCGGATGGCTATCGCGTGCTCGCGGGATCGGTCACGTCCGAAGAAATTGGCGACGATGGCGACCCGCTCGAGCCCGCGGCGATTTTCGAGCGCGACATGCGCTGGGTCGAAGAAGCGGATCTTCTCGTCGCGGAGGTCTCGATCCCGTCGACCGGCGTCGGATACGAGATCGCCGCCGCGCGCTATCTCTATCGCATTCCGGTGATCTGCCTCTGGCGTCCCGGATTCTCGAAGCGCTGCAGCGCGATGGTCTCGGGCGACTCGGGAATCGTAATGATCGCGTACGACGACTTCGACGCGATGCTCGCGCGACTGCGCGACGAGCTCAGTTCAAGTAGCCGAGCGCGTTGAACGTCGTGGGCTTCGCTGCGCGTTTCATGCGCAGAATGTCTTCGCGCATCGTGTCCGCCAGCTCGCGATGGACATGCAGCGGAATCGGTTTCACCTCGGCCGGATCATGCGGATAGGCGTACAGCTCCTCGCCCTGATCCGAGTGGATGAAATGGAATTCATCGCGTACGACGCTGAATCCGGAGCGCGCTCGGTAGTAGCCCTCGCCCGAATACGCGAAGCACGACAGGATCGGACGTCGCAGCTCCGCGGTGAAGAGCGGCAGGGATTCGTGCTCGCGCTCCGGATCCGCCGCGCGAAGAATCGTGAGGTAAAGATCAGTGATGCTCACCGGATCGACGATGCGCGCCGGCGTCTGATTCGGTACGCGCACTGCGAGCGGAACATGCAGAACCTGCCGGTAGACGCTGTTTCCGTGACCGCCGAATCCATGGCGCCCGAATTGTTCTCCGTGATCGCCGTCGATCGCGATGATCGTGTTCGGATCGCGCTCCACCGCGGCGAGCAGCCGGCCGAGTGAGCGATCCATGCAGTTCAGCGCGTGGCGGTACTGCGCCTTCACGCGTTTGGCGATCGTGAGATCGGGCGCGTGCGAATCAGGATTCGCGCTCACGATCGGATCGCGCTCCGCGCGCGACAACGCTCGAAACGACGGCTCACGGCAGCCGCGCTCGACGTAGTAAGGGTCGTGACCGTCGAGATAATTGACGGTCAGAAAATACGGTG
>DATKFO010000047.1:0-6852 GCA_035544355.1 Thermoanaerobaculia bacterium | reverse complement strand
TTCGACGTCGTCGAGCCGCCCGCCCTTCGCATCCTCGAGTGCACCCTCGAACGTCGCGTGCTCTCCTGCTTGCACGCGTGTACGTGCGAGCTCGCGGATGGATTGGGTGAGCAGGCGCTCGTAGCCGCCGGACCAGTCGTCGTTCAGCGCGATGAAGATGCGGCCGAGAAGCGCGGTGGGGGCGGGCTTCAGCCGATCGACGGCGTGCAACGCGAAGTACTTCGTCGTGTTGTTCGTCAGGTCGTTGATGTTGTCGAGCACGAACGTGAGGGCGTCGTCGTGCGTGCTTCGCCCGATCGCACAAAGCGCCAGCGATGCGACGGTCGCGTTCTCGCCGAGCGCGTACGTGGTCAGGTCCGCGAACGAAGTCTCACGCAGCTCATCGAGCGCACCGGTGAACGACGGATCGCGCAGCAGCTCGGAAGGATGCGCAACTTCCCCGAAGCGGTCGCCGACGGCCTTCGCGAGGTCGTAGATCGACCGCGCGGCCGGCGCGGGTGCGGCCACGGGGGTGATGCTCGTTCGTCGAAAAATACGGTTCAGAATTTTCACGCGATCTCGAAACAGTCCGGCGGCGCCGGACCGGATCGCGTGACGCGCTTCAGGCGCGCTGCGAATCGGTCCGGAGCTCCGCCTCAGCGGCAGTTCTCTGGAAACTCGATTCAGTCATAAGGGAAGGGGAGGGTAGCAGGCGTCGCGCCGCGCGTCAAAAATTTTGGTTGTGGGTGGGCGGCCTGCGGTCGTTCGGCGTCCGCTCGCTGAGAGTCACCATAGGTGTGTAGGCAAATTCATGGGACGCGTGGGCCAAGTTTGCCCACGAATGGGCAACGTCTGCCCACGAATGGGCAATGTCTGCCCATGAATGGCCCACGGATCGCTGAAGCGGGCGTCGTGCAGGAGCTCTTCGTCGGTGAGGCTCTCGAGAAATGCGATGAGGTCGCGCTTCTCGTCGCTCGCGATCGTGAGTTTTTCGCGCGCGATGTAGTGATCGATCACTGCGTCGAGCGTCGTGAAGCGGCCGTCGTGCATGTAGGGAGCGGTCACGGCGACGTTGCGCAAGGTCGGCGCGCGGAAGCGGCCGTTCAGGCCTGTATCGTGGAAGGCTGCCTTCGCGTTCGGGCCGCCGAGGTAGTGGACGGGGCCGGAGAAATTGAACCCGGCGTGACATTCGGAACAGTGCGCGCGATTGGAGAAGAAGAGCTTCATGCCGCGCCACGCGGCGGGGGAGAGCGCGTCGTGATCGCCGTCGGCGACGACGCGATCGTACGGCGAGCGGCCGGAGAGGAGCGTGCGCTCGAACGATGCGATCGCGCGGGTCACGTTCGCGATCGTGATCGGCGCGCGTTCGGTTGGAAATGCGTTGGCGAACATCGCGACGTAGCGTTGGTCTGCGCGCAATCGATCGAGCACTTCCGGTTCATGTCCGCGCACGCCGAGCTCGATCGGATGTTCGTTGAACATCGGCACGCGCGCCTGCGCCTCGAGCCGGTCGATCTTCGCGTTGGACCATGTGAATGACGCGTTGTACGCGACGTTCGCGAGGCTCATCGCGCTGCGCGGATGATGCTCGCCGGTTGCGCCGATCGCGGATGCACGACCGTCCGTAAACGCGAGCTCCTGGCGATGACACGACGCGCACGCATACGTCGCGTTTGCGGAGAGGCGCTTGTCGTAGAAGAGATGCCGCCCGAGCTCGACGCGGCTCGCGCTCATCGCGTTGTCGGGCGGAACGTGCGGCTGGGGAAATCCGCGCGGGAGCGTCCAGGTCCACGCTCCCGTCGTGATCGCGATGACGATCAGCGCGAGTGCGCGGCTACCAGGTGACCACCGGCGCATTGCTGCGATACAGCGCGCCCGTTTGTGCATGAATCGCTTTCCGCTCGTCGAGCCATTTCGCGACTGCGTCGAGCTTGTCCGTCGCGACGTTGCCCGGCTCGGCGCGACGCTTCTGCACCCACTCGCTCATCGCGTTGAAGAGCAGATCGGCGCGCGGACGATCGCCGCCGTTGAACAGGATCAGATACGCATCCTTCGCCTCGTCAAACCGATCCAGCGCCAGATAAGCCTCGGCGCGATATTCGATCGCAAGCGAATAGTTCGGCTGAATCGCGAGCGACTTTTCGTACGCCGCGAGCGACTCGTCGTAGCGTCCGAGCTTGCGCAGCGCGAACCCGAGCTCGCCGTGCGCCTGGAAGAGGCGCGGGTTGTACACGATCGCGCGCTCGAAATATCCCTTCGCGCGCTCGAACTGCTTCTTCGCGCCGTCTTCATTTTTCTGCGCGCGCTTCGCGTCCGCGGTCTTCGCTTCCTCGAGGAGCTTGAGCGCCTTGTCGCGCGCGCGGAGGCCGGCGTTGTACGCATCGACCGCTTCCTGCTCCGGCGTGCGCTGCATCTGTTGCATCGGCTGCTGCGGCATCGGCTCGGAGCCTGACGCAAGCAGCGATCCGGCGGTCAGGACGATCACGGCAGGAATCAGTCGTTTCACAGCGTTCTCCTTCGGTTTCCGGCAGTCTACTCGCGTGCGGTGGTCACGATGAAACGAGTCGGTGGCATTTGGAGTGCGTGCGGTGAACCAGGACCGAGAACCAGGAACGCCGGCGTCCCGCCGGTTGGCCCGTAGGCGTCTCGCCTGCGCCTCTCGTGCGGCGGCGAGGACGCCGCCGGGCCAGCCGCCGAGACGGCGGCGCTCCTTCTGGTCCACCGCGCCCCCGCGTGACCGCGCAACCTCGCAACACGTAACACGCGACCCAAAGCGGCG
Source organism: Thermoanaerobaculia bacterium (assembly GCA_035544355.1). Taxonomy (GTDB): domain Bacteria; phylum Acidobacteriota; class Thermoanaerobaculia; order Gp7-AA8; family Gp7-AA8; genus DATKFO01. The sequence goes on along the minus strand of DATKFO010000047.1, from coordinate 4,094 downwards.
GCATGGCCGCACGCACTCCATAGTCAACGTCCCGCTTGCTCGACTTCTCGCAACACTTCGCGTGCGCAACCCCACGAGACCGTGAAGCCCGCGCCGCCGTGGCCGTAGTTGTGGATGATGTTTGTGCCGGGCTCGCGCTCGAGACGCACGGCTTTGCGCAGCGGGCGGATTCCGGCAATCGCGACGTAATCGCGACTGAGTGAAGGCTCCACTGCGCGACAGCGCGCATGAATTTGCTTCGCGATCTTCGTGGGGATTGCCGTGTCGTCCGTATCGTCATCCGTGCCGCCGAGAACGCAATCGTCCCGGCGCGGAAGGATGTAGGTGAGATCACCTTCGTCGCAGACCATCGCGCGCGTGTCGCATGCATTCGCCTTCAACACGATCCCGCGTCCCGGCTTCACGAGGCGGTCATTGCAAAGCGTCTTCGCGCCGTAGCCGGAACAATTCACGACCGCATCGAATGAGCTCGTGAGCTCATCGATCGAGTGAATCGTGCGCGTGCGAATGCGTTTGCGCCCGAGTCGCTTGCGCAGGTAGGGGAGATACAGCGGCGTCTCGATCATCGGCACCTGGATCGCGAAGCCGAAGCGATACGGCGCCGCTTCCTCGCGGGTGAGATAGCGCCGCTGCATGCCGCGCGACCACGACGGCAATCGCCGCTTCGCGCGATTCGTCATCACGTGAAAGTCGACGAGACTCACGCCAGCCGTGCGCTCGAACGTCAGCGCGACGAAGTCGTCGTACGACTCGAGACTCCAGCGCTCGACGTTCTTGCGCGGCTCGATATGGTACGGATACCAGATCGCCGCCGCGATCGGCGATGCAGCGGGATGCGCGTCGCTCTCGAAAAGCGTGACGTCGTAACCACGTTCGCGAAGCACGACGCTGCACGTCAGTCCCGAAACACCGGCGCCGATGATGGCGACGGATTGCGTCGTGGTCATGCGCATATTCTGCACACTCCCACACGTCCCTTCGCCACACCCCCTTGCCTTTCGCGCACCACCTGCGCTACCGTGTCGCCCGTTCTGGGTCCCGCCCAAAATCAATCGCAGTAAAACCTAAGTCGCTCGGAGTCCCTCGTGAGAGCCACGTTCCATGCAACGGCGTGGGTGCTGAGGGGAATCTCGGTTGCCGTGATGGCGATCTGTGTCCTTTCTGCGCCGGCATTTGCCGCCGGCACCGCCGTTCTTTTCCCGAAACCGCTTCATCTCGTGCGACGGATCGAAGATCCGCTCGCGCGCACGGCCACGACGGTCCACGAGTATTGCGCGGGCAATCAGCTGATCACGGTCAACGGATCGCGGGTCGCGATCGCGGACTACGACAAGCAGCAGCTCACCGAGATCGATCGCGACGCCGGCACGTACAGCGTCACGCGATTCGATGAGATCGCGAAGGCGCAGACGACGATGGCCACGACCACGATGGCCCTCGCCCGCAAGAGCACGGACAAGAGTGCGGCGAAAGCCGATCCGTGGAAGTCGACGCCGCTCGGCGCGCGTCCCTCCGCGGCGGGCCGCTCGCTCGATTCCTTCGAGCTCGTGCGCGGCGACGCGCGCGAGAAAACCACCATTGAAGTCGGTATCGATCGCCGCGTCGCACTCTCTCGCGACGCGGTCGAAGTGCTCGTCGGCGCGTCGTACCCGAACGCGCGTCGCGACGAGCATGACGCACTGCTCCGCGCCGCCTCCGGCGTCCGCGGAGGAATGCGTCAGCAGACGAGCGGCAGTGGTCCCGCTGCCGCCGAGGACCTTGCGGAGTACGGACTCCCGGTCGAACAGCTCATCACCGTCGAGAGCGGAGACGCGCGCATCGCCGTGCACAACTCCATCCTCGACGTCACGAATGATCTGGCGCCCGCGGAGCTCGTGATCATTCCGCCGGGCTCTCAACTCGTCGAATCGCACACCGCGCGCGTTGCGCGCGAACTGCGCGAGCTCGATGAGCTTCCCGGGCAAGTCTCCAATCATTAGGTCCCACTTTTTTCGCGAGAGACAATCTGATGACCCAGTCGCGTTCGAAGACGCTCATTCGTGTCGCTGTCGCTATGCTCCTGTTCGGAGCGCTCCCGCTGTTTGCGGGTGAAGTCGCGACCGCGAACCTCGACATTCTCGGTGTCGCACTCGAAGTGAGTCGCGATCCAGTGACCACCGGCGCCGACATCCCCGCGTCGGTGCAGACGATCTTCGGTGGCAAGACGAACGAGCTCGCGCCGGCAGCGCCGGGCTTCAGCGCGGTGGGCGAGCTCACCGGCCCCGGCATCGAGTCTCCGATCACGCTCAGCGCGAAACCCGGCTGGCCGATCGCGCTTCCGACGCTTCACGACGAAGGCGACTACCTGCTGCAGAACATCCGGCTCGTTGGGCCGAGCGGCGAATTTGTCCAGCAGGCAGTTCCGTCGATCGCGACCATCAACGTCACGGGCGTCCTGCAGACGCGCGTGAAAGTGCGGCAGCTCACTCCCGAGGAACTGCGTGCGCGCGGCATCACCGTCGATGCGCGCAACTTCGAAGTCTACGAATACACCTTCATCTTCGGCGTCCGCGGGCAGGAAGTCGAAGTGCCGTTCCCGGTCATCATGGACACGCGCACGCGTACGTTCGTGCCGGTCGAAGCGCCGTCTCCATACAAACTGCCGAAGCTCGGCATCGCGCCGCCGCCGCGCTTCGTGCCGCCCGGCATCGAATCGTTCGATCTCAGCAGCGGTCCCGGCGGTCCTCCCGAGCCCGAAAAACGGGAGCGCGACCCGCGCTCACGTCCGACGATTCCGGCGGCACTCGTCGTGCCGACCGGATTCGGCGTTCTGCACCAATTCTTCGCCGTCATTCTCAACGTCAGCAACGTCGCGCCCACGGGCAGCAATATCCGGCTGGACTCCGTGAGCGCGACGATCAACTCGCCGCTGGAGATGAAGATCGCGAAGACGATGCCGGCGGTCACGATCGGCAAACCGGTTCCGATTTACGACGCGACCACCGGCGCGACGTTCCTCGTCGCAGGCGGCGAAGGCTCGGCGGAGTGGACGCTCGAGGCGCTGAAAGCGGGCACGCACACGGTGTCGCTCGACGTGCGCGCGACCTATCAGAATCCGGGGCAGCAGGACCTGCTGCTCAAGGGCCGCGTGTCGACGACGATCGCCGTCAGCGATCCGCGTTTCCAGATCACGTTCTCGCATCCCGACACCGTGCGCCAGGACGAGGAGTACACGTCCTACGCGTTCATCACGAACCTCAGCGGACAGACGCAGCACGTCGAGCTCGACACGAACTACGTGCCGAAGTGCGACGCCATCGCGCCGCAGTTCTCGACGACGCTGATCTGCCGCGTCGACGACGCGAGCAACGCCAAGCTCGACCTCGAGCCGGGCGAGATGAAGACCGTGCCGTACAAGCTGCGATCGCAAATCAGCGGCACGGTGTACGCCGGCGCAGGAAGCGCGAACGACACGGCGCTCTCCGTCGGCGTGAAGCTGACGATGGGCGTGAGCGAGTCGGGGATTCCGCTTTCTCCGGCGACGCTGGTGATGCCGTACTACTCGCGTTTCCTCTCGAAAGAATTCGTCGACGCGAACATGCAGCTCCTCGGCCTCGGCTACAGCCTGGCCACGGCGCCGCTCAATCAATACACGGCGAAATTTCCGCGCGTCATCAAGAACGACGTGTGGATTCGCGCGCAGGACATCGCGCGCGCCGGGCAACGCATCTTCATCGCGCGGCACAACCTCGCGAATTCGGATCCGGTCGAGAACCGCGAGCCGATCATGCATCTCGCGCTCGATCAGCTCGGCAATATCGAGCGCGTCGACATCGCGAGCGTCGTCGCGCAGATGCGCGAATGGGACGAGCTGCGTCGCGCGGAAAAAGCGGGACGCCGCGCGGGCGCCGCGATGGCGCGGCAGCTCGAGGCGAACGAGAACGGCCGCACGCCGAAGCAATTCGTCGACGACTTCGCAGCCGCGACGTCGCATCGCATGCCGTTCCTCCTCGCACTCGTGCACGGCGCGCCCGTCAACGGCGAGACGCGTCCGTATGCGCTGTGGGCTCGTGGCGAGACGTCGCGCGGCGAGGTCGATGTTCCCGCCGAAGCAA
>DATKFO010000046.1:0-3983 GCA_035544355.1 Thermoanaerobaculia bacterium | reverse complement strand
GTGGCTCCTGTCACAGAGGCGACAGGAGTGCGGCCGTAACGTGATTCCCAAAGCGAGGTGCCTCGTGATTCCACAGGCCGCAACTGCCACCGAAACCACGGTCTTCCAGACACTGTCGCCGTACGAAGCCATCGAAACCTGGCCGCCGGGAAAGACGCTGTTCCGCGAAGGGGATCCGCCCGACGGCGTCTTTCTCCTGCACGATGGCGAAACGGATCTCATGTATGCGTCGCGCAGCGGCGACGAGAAAGCGCTGCTGGTCGCGGAGCCCGGCCAGCTCCTCGGATTGAGCGCGCTCGTCGGCGGCCGCGGGAACGACTCCTCCGCGATCACGCGCACACCCGCCGTCACGGGATTCGTCGACAAGCAGCGCTTCCTCGCCTTGCTCGACGAAAACCCCGAGCTCTGGTTCTCCGTGCTGCGCATGATCAGCAGCGACATCAACGCCTGCTGGGATTGCATGCGCACGCTCGGCGCGGTCGCGCGCTGAATCCGTTTGCCGTTGACCGTCCGCCGTTCGCCGTAGATCGCTCACGGCAAACGGCCGACGGCAATCGGCGAACGCAATTGTGATCCCCATCACCCGCGCACGCGACGCCCGTCATCCCGCCATGTTCGCTCGCGGATTACGTTGTTCGCATGACATCCGCAATGCTGGACGGGAACGAAGCCGTCGCACGCGTCGCCTACAAGCTGAACGAGATCATCGCCATCTATCCGATCACGCCGTCGTCCGCGATGGGGGAGTGGTCGGATCAGTGGGCCTCCGAGAAGAAGCCGAATCTCTGGGGCACGATCCCGTCCGTCATCGAGATGCAGAGCGAGGCCGGTGCCGCCGGCGCCGTGCACGGCGCGCTGCAGACCGGCACCCTCGCGACGACGTTCACGTCATCGCAGGGCCTGCTGCTGATGATTCCGAACATGTTCAAAATTGCGGGCGAGCTCACGCCGGCGGTGATTCACGTCGCCGCACGCACCGTGGCCACGCACGCGCTTTCGATCTTCGGCGATCACAGCGATGTCATGGCCTGCCGTTCGACCGGGTGGGCGATGCTCGCCGCAGCGAATGTCCAGGAAGCGCACGATTTTGCGCTCGTCGCGCAGGCCGCGTCGCTCGAAGCGCGCATTCCGTTCCTCCATTTCTTCGACGGCTTTCGCACCTCGCACGAGATCGCGAAGATCGAGCTGCTCTCCGATGACGATCTCCGCGCGATGATCGATCTCGAGCTCGTGTTCGATCACCGTTCGCGCGCGCTCTCCCCCGATCATCCCGCCGTGCGCGGCACCGCGCAGAATCCCGACGTCTTCTTCCAGGCTCGCGAGCGCGCGAATCCGTTCTATCGCGACTGCACGACGATCGTAGCCGAGACGTTCGAGCGCCTCGCGCGCGTCACGGGACGCAAGTACCTGCCGTACGAGTACCACGGCGCGCCCGACGCCGAGCGCGTGCTCATCGTGATGGGCTCGGGCGCGGAGACCGTTGCCGAAACGGTCGACGCACTCAACGCACGCGGCGAGAAAACCGGCGTGCTGAAAGTGCGGCTCTATCGCCCGTTCGACGCATCGCGCTTCATCTCCGCGCTTCCGCAAAGCGTGAAGCGCATCGCCGTGCTCGATCGCACGAAAGAACCGGGCGCGAACGGCGAGCCGCTCTACCTCGACGTCGTCAACGCGCTGTTCGAAGCGCGCCGCTTCATCACAACCGTCGGCGGACGTTTCGGACTCTCCTCGAAGGAATTCACGCCCGCGATGGCGAAAGGCGTGTTCGATCACATCGCAGGCGATGAACCGCGCAATCACTTCACGGTCGGCATTCAGGACGACGTGTCGCACGCGAGCATCGACTACGACGCATCGTTCTCGATCGAAGGCGACGATGTCGTCCGCGCGCTCTTCTACGGCCTCGGCGCCGACGGCACCGTCGGAGCCAACAAGAACTCCTGCAAGATCCTTGGCGACGCCGGTCATTTCGCGCAGGGCTACTTCGTCTACGACTCGAAAAAATCGGGAGCCGCGACGGTCTCACATTTGCGTTTCGGTCCGCGACCGATTCGCGCGCCGTACCTCATCACCGAAGCGCAATTGGTTGCCTGCCATCAGCGCTCGCTCCTCGATCGCTACGAAGTGACGAAAGAGCTCATCGAAGGCGGCACGTTCCTCTTCAACGGCACCGAAGAAATGCTGCCGCGCCGCGTCCTGCGCCAGCTCATCGTCAAACACGCGAAGCTCTACGTCATCGACGCGAGCAAAGTCGCGCGCGAGACCGGCATGGGCTCGCGCATCAACACCATCATGCAAGTCTGCTTCTTCGCCCTCGCGAACGTGATGCCGGCGGAAGAAGCGCTCGAAGCGATCCGGAAATCCATCCGCAAAACGTACGCGGCGAAGGGAGCGAATGTCGTCGAGAAAAATCTGCGCGCCGTCGATGCGGCTCTAGCGAATCTGCACGAAGTCCCGTTGCCTGCTAGCAGTTACCAGTCGCCCGACGATGACATCGTTCCTCTGACAACCGGCAACTGGCAACTGACAACGCTTTTGTCAGGCAACGGCGATCAACTTCCCGTCTCCGCGCTTCCCTGCGACGGCACCTTCGCCGTCGGCACGACGAAATACGAAAAGCGCAATCTTGCGCAGGAGATCCCGGTGTGGGATCCGAATGCGTGCATCCAGTGCGGCAAGTGCGCGATGGTGTGTCCGCACGCGACGATTCGCGTGAAGGTGTACGAGGACGTGCTGCTCGCCGGCGCGCCGCCGACGTTCAAATCGCTCAAGCCGATTCACAAAGACTGGGCGGGGATGGCGTACACGATTCAAGTCGCGCCGGAAGATTGCACCGGTTGCACGCTGTGCGTCGACGTCTGTCCCGCGAAGAGCAAGATCGTTCCCGATCGTAAAGCGCTCTACATGAAACCGCAGCCGCCGCTGCGCGAAGACGAAGCGAAGAACTGGGACTGGTTCCTCAAACTGCCCGAGCTCGATCGCGAGAAGATCACGCCGAATCTCATCCGCTCGATCCAGGTCGCGCAGCCCCTGTTCGAATTCTCCGGCGCGTGCACCGGCTGCGGCGAAACGCCGTACCTCAAGCTCATGACGCAGCTCTTCGGCGATCGCGTCGTCGTCGCGAACGCGACCGGCTGCTCGTCGATCTACGGCGGCAATCTTCCGACGACGCCGTGGACGACGAACGCGGACGGCCGCGGCCCCGCGTGGTGCAACTCGCTCTTCGAAGACAACGCCGAGTTCGGCCTCGGATTCCGCGTGTCGATCGACAAACAACGCGACTTCGCGCGCGAGCTCCTTACGCGACTCGCATCCGAAGTCGGCGAGAACCTCGCGGACGCGATCCTCGCCACGAATCAGAAAGACGAAGCCGACATCTTCGAGCAGCGCAAACGTGTCGAAGCGCTCAAACAGCGTCTGCGCCGCGTCGAGCTCGCGCAGCGCATGCACAAACTCGATGCGACCGACGCACAGCAGCTTCTCGCGCTCGCCGACTATCTCGTCAAGAAGAGCGTGTGGATCGTCGGCGGCGACGGCTGGGCGTACGACATCGGCTTCGGCGGACTCGATCACGTGCTCGCGAGCGGGCGCAATGTGAACGTGCTCGTGCTCGATACCGAGGTCTATTCGAATACCGGCGGGCAGGCTTCGAAGTCGACGCCACGCAGCGCGATCGCGAAATTCGCCGCCGGCGGCAAACCCGCCGCGAAGAAAGACCTCGGCCTGATCGCGATGACGTACGGCAACATCTACGTCGCGTCGGTCGCCCTCGGCGCGCGCGACGAGCACACGCTCAAAGCGTTCATCGAGGCCGAGGCGTATGACGGACCGTCGCTGATCATCGCGTACAGCCACTGCATCGCGCATGGCTACGACATGGCCGACGGCGCGTCGCAGCAGAAGCTCGCCGTCGATTCCGGTGTGTGGCCGCTCTACCGATTCGATCCGCGGCGTCTCGTCAAGGGCGAGCCGCCCTTGCACCT
>DATKFO010000045.1:0-3087 GCA_035544355.1 Thermoanaerobaculia bacterium | reverse complement strand
GAAGATGACGAAGAAGACGATGACGAGAACGACGGACTGCTCGCGTGGAACGAGCGCGTGAACATACTCGCCTCGTGCTCCATCCGATCGCGCTCGCGTTCCAGCTGCAAACGCTCGTCGCGCAAGCGATCCGCTTCCTGCTGATACGCGTACGCGGCGTCCGCGACCGACGACGATCGCGGCACCGCGTAGTACTGCCGCACCGGCGACGGCGCGGGCGGCGGCGGAACGTGCGCGACGTGCCACACATACTCCTGCGTGAGATCGAGCGCGTAGAGGTACGGAATCCACGCATCCGGCGCAGGCGCCGCGAGTCCGCGGGTAGCATCCGCGAGCCATGCGCGCGTCGCGGCGAGCTGTTTGCGAAACGCGACTTTCTCGCGCGACTGATCGGTCTTCATCCGCTCGGTCGCGAACACCACGAGCGTCAGTGCCGCGGACGCAATCGTCAACGCGGAAAGATGATGAATGCGGATCTCGGGTCCATGCAGGATGATCACGGCCGAGATCCAGACGCTCACCAGCGGCACGACCAGTCCGAAGATGAAACGCGCCCACAAACCGGTGAGCGCTTTCTTCGCTCCGAGTGTGAACAGGAGTGTGAGGACGCCGCCGAACACGGAGAGCGTCAACAGGATGATGACCATGCCCGCGTCGACGTCCGCCTGCCGCCCTCCCGCGATCGCGAGTCCGATCGTCAGCACGAGCAGCACCCAGAAGACGAACCACTCGCTGCGCGGCTTGTCCTCCCATTGCGGCAGGCCGTTGAGCGCGCTGCGCAAGTTGTGGCTGATCGCGCGCGCGGGATCGAAGCCGGTCAGCTCGTAGTGATTGCGCACCGCGGCCGTCGACGTTTCGTTGTTGCCGAGGAACAGCGCGCGGGTCAGATCGGCCTCGTAGCCTCGCAGCGATTCGTACGGCACCTTGAGCTTGAGGATCAGGTCCCCGCGCTCGGTGCTGCTCTCGATTTTTCCTTCGGCGGTCATGCGCGCGAGGATCGCTGCGACTTCGTCGGAGCCGACCTTGTCGTCCCACGCGACGCCGACGACTTCCGCGTCGATCTTGAGGAGCTCGTTCGTCGCCAGCTGATCGGCCGAGACGTTCGCGAAGCGTCCGATCGCGTGCTCGCCGAAGAAGAAACGGAAGACAAAGAGCAACGCGACGACGATCAAGCCCACGACGATCATCTGCGCACCGCCGGACGTGATGGGATTCGTGGTGTGCGTCGGGTCTTTCTTCGGTTTCGCGAGCTTCGGCGCGGGCACGGGCGCGGGAGGCGTGGCGGCGACTGAGCTCTTCGCGGGCCAGTACGCTTCTTTCACGACGACGCCTTGTCCCGGCGCAATGTTGTCCTTCGCGATGCGGATCGGCTCCTGCTTCAGCGACGGAGGCAGCTCGAGAATGAGCGAGTAATGCTCGATCGGACCGGGGCGCTCTGCGAATGCGAAGTCGTGATCGAGACGAAGCGGTCCCGTGCTCTTCGCGAGGACTTTCGTCTGTGTGTACTCGATGACGTAGGTGAGGCGCTTGTCGTGGAACGGCGGATCCTCCGCGAGACGCGCGCGCCAGCGGATCGTCGTGCCGTTGTTGAAGAGCGCATATTCATCGATCGCCTCGGGCGCGCCGGGGACGCGCTTCAATTCGACTTCGCGCTTCTTCGACGCGACGCGCGCGACGCGCGCGAATATGAGGCGCTGGCCGGCGCGAACGGAAATGCTGCGCTGCCCACCGTTCCAATCGCCGTCGAAGATCATCACGTGGCGCTCGGAGGCGTGCAGCGTTCCGTCTTCGTCGATGTTCGCTTTCACATCGAGCGAGCGCCAGCGCAATTCGTTCGCGCTGAGCGTGGTCGTCGCGAACAGAAAGACTGCGAGTAGAAGCAGACGGCGAGTCAGCATGACGAGATTGTAATCACCGATCCCGCCGGCTCGCTCTCACGACATCCAACACCGCGCTCATCTCGTAGCCGCGTGCGAGCAGATACGCGATCACTTTCTTGCGGCCGTTGTCCGTGAGCTCACCCTCACGGCGAATGACGGCCGCGATTTTTTTCGCGCACGCGGCGGCGAGGCGTTCGCGCTCCGCATCGGGATCGACGTTGTTCGCGATCGCGCGCGTCGCCGTCTCGTGATCCACACCCGCCGCATTCAATTCGCGGCGGATGCGCACCGCGCCGATGCGCTTTTGTCCGCGTGTGCGAACGAGCGCGGCGGCGAAGCGATCGTCGTCGAGCCATTTCTCGCGGCGGAGGCGCGCGATCGCGGCGTCGATCGCGTCAGACTCGAACTCTTTCTTGCGGAGCTTGCGGCGCAGCTCCGCCTCGCTGTTGAATCGATAGTTCAGGATGCGGAGCGCCGCGAGGTAACAGGGATCGGGTTCGGTCACGCGAGGATTTTGATCTTCACCTTTTTCACGTTGCCGCTTTTGTCTTTCCGGACTTTCACGATGACGTTCGCGCCGGTCTTGACGAGATCGATCGTTCCGGGCTGCGGCTTGGCGCTGCGGAAGTCGACGACCTTCAGTGTCTTCGTCGAGATCGTGAAAGTCTGGCCGCCGGTGAGCGTCACGACGATCGAGGTGCCGTTGTTGGTGATCGACTGAATCGTGCCGCGGTACTTATCGGCCTTGATTTCCTTCTCGTTCTTCGTGCCGCCGCCGATCGGCTTGTCGGCCGCATGCAGTGGCGGTGCGGCGACGAGTCCGAGAAGCATGATGCCGAGGAGCATCACGGAGAAACGATTGCGCACGATTGCGTAGAGACCGACGATCGCGCTCATGATGCCGAACAGGATCTTGCCGAAGAACGAGAGCGTCGGGATGTCCTCATCGCTCGCGGCGAGAACGATCGAGAGTGTGCTCGGCGAACCGACGTTCGCACCTGTGAGATTGACGGTGAACATTTCCTGCCCCTCCGCAACGCTGTCGTTGACCAGCGGAATGTTGAATGTCTGACTTGTCGCGCTTCCTGCGGGGAACGTGAGCACGCCCGCCGTGTTCGTGTAATCGGATCCGGCGAGCGCCGTTCCCGGCAAGGTCATATAGGTCACATTGATCGGGCCTTCCGTGCCACCCGTGCGCGTGACCGTG
>DATKFO010000044.1:0-2527 GCA_035544355.1 Thermoanaerobaculia bacterium | reverse complement strand
ATCTGCGGCTCGTGCGGCATGATGATCAACGGCGTCGCGCACGGATCGCGCGGCGGAGGGATGGCGACGTGTCAACTGCACATGCGCCATTTCCACGACGGCGACGACGTGTGGATCGAGCCGTGGCGCGCGCGCGCGTTCCCGGTGATCAAGGACCTGATCGTCGATCGCTCGCCGATGGACAAGATCATCCAGGCCGGCGGCTTCATCTCCGTCAATACCGGCAGCGCCGTCGAAGCGAACACGCTTCCGGTGCCCAAGGCCGTGCAGGAGCAGGCCATGGACGCCGCGGAGTGCATCCAGTGCGGCGCCTGCGTCGCGCAATGCCCGAACGGCGCCGCACAACTCTTCACCGCCGCCAAAGTCGCGCACCTCGGACTCCTCCCGCAAGGCCAACCCGAACGCTACGACCGCGTCGTCAACATGGTCGAAACCATGGAGAGCTACTTCGGTACGTGCTCGCTCTTCCGCGAATGCGAAGCGGTGTGTCCGAAAGAGATTTCGGTCGACTTCATCGCACGCATGAACCGCGACTACATCGCCGCAAAGTTCAAAGCGCAGACGAAGGAGCCGGTCGAGGTGTAGGACGATGGGGATCGAAGACGTCATCGCAACCATCAATCGGATGGAGGCCGATGGCATCATCGGTCCCTACGCGATCGGCGGTGCGGTCGGCGCCACGTTTTATCTCGAGCCCGTCGACACCGTCGATGTCGACATCTTCGTCACGCTCGAGTCAGCCCCCGGCAGTCTTCTGGTGTCACTGCAGCCCGTCTTCGACTACTTGCTCGCGCGCGGTGGTGTGATGAAGGACGAATACGTCGTCGTCGCAGGCTGGCCCGTCCAACTCCTGCCCGCATCGACGCCGTTGCTCGAAGAGGCGCTGCGGGAGGCGGTCGAGAAAGATGTCGATGGGACTCTTGCCCGCGTTTTCACCGCGGAACATCTTGCTGCGATTGCACTGCAAACCGGACGCGCGAAGGACAAAGCGCGCTTGCTGCAATTCGTCGAGTCCGGCGTGCTCGATGTTCCCCGCTTTCAGGCGATCCTCCACCGGCATCACCTTGTTGCCGCGTGGGCGACATTCGAACGACAATTCCTATCGTGACGTTCGATCTGGAGAAAGTCCTCGAGAGCAAACGCAAGTTTCGGCGCGAGCTTGCGGCGAAGCCGATCGTCGAGAAGTTGCGGATGCTCGACGCGATGCGCGAGCGTCAGGTCGCGATTCGTTCAGCGCGCGACGCGCGGCCGCGTGAGGACGATCGCGCTGATGACGAGCAGTCCCGCGACTAGCGTGCGCCATGTCATCGGCTCGTCGCCAGCGCTCCATGCGAGTGCGAGCGCGATGATCGGGTTCACGAACGCGTACGAGCCGACGGCTGCGGGTGTCGTCACGCGCAGGAGCCATGTGAACGCGGCGAATGCGAAGACGGTTCCGCACACGATCAGAAACGCGAGCGAGACGCCTGCACGCACGGAGATTGGCGACGGGCTCTCGCCGAGCGCGATGCTGACGATGAACACGACGATCCCGCCCAACACGAGTTGCATCGCGGCCGATTGTGCGGACGAAGGTGGGCGAGCGCCGTCGCGTGCGTAGATGGATCCGGCGGCCCAGAAGAACGTGCTCGCGATGAGTGCGATGCGATCGAAGAGCGTTCCGGACAGCGCGTTTGAGAGATCGGCGAGTAGCGCGACGCCGGCGCAGCCGAGAAGCATCCCGGCGATGACACGGGCGGGTGGGGTGCGGCGGGCGCGGATGGCATCGAGCGCGACAAGCCAGAGCGGAATGCCGGTCATGTAGAGCGCGGCCTGGCCCGACGTCACGCGCTGTTCGGCGTAGGCGAGGACTGCGTGGCATCCGAGGAAGAGGCATGTGCCTGCGATTGCTGCGGTTTTGATTTGCGCGAACGTGGGGCGCGTGAAATCGCGCTTCCACAGAATCCACGCGAAGAGAATCGCGCCGCCGAACAGGCAACGCGCGGCGATGACGAGCAGCGGCGGAATGTCGACGACTGCGTAGCGGATCGCGAGGAACGTCGCGCCCCAGAAAACGTAGACCGCTGCGAACGCAGCGATCAGAGCCGGCCGTGACGGCATCATCGGCGAAGCAGCACGTTGTAGTGCAGCACGCGCTCGTCGCGATCGATGAGGAACTCGTCGTCACGCGGATAGAACACGGCGCGATCGATGTCGTCGCCCGCGAACGCACGGATCGCATCACGCGACTCCCACAGCGTCAGCAGGAGCAGCTCCGCGCGTCCATCCTCGATGCGGCTGAGCGCGAGCAGGCCTCGATTTCCCGGCGTGCGCGTGTATTCATCGAAGCCGGTCTCGTGAAGGTATTGGATGTACGCGTCGAGGTCTTGCTCGCGGACGGCGCCGCGCCACGTGCGCGCGACCAGTTTCTCTGTACCGGTATTCGTGCTCATGCCATGCATTGTAGGTTTGCATCGACGCCTCGGGAGCCGCCCCAGGATGTGGCACAGACACTCTTGTCTGTGCGCCCCGCGCGGGATGAGCCGAT
>DATKFO010000043.1:0-2662 GCA_035544355.1 Thermoanaerobaculia bacterium | reverse complement strand
TCCACGTTGACCACGGATCGGCCGCTGCCGTCCGTTGATCGCTGCTCGATGGTCATCGTCTTGCCGTCGGCCGCCACGGTTCGCGTGTTGGTGGAGGTGACCTTTCCAGCCGTGTCCTTGACCGTGTACTTCAGCGTCCGTTTGTCGACTGGCTGGTAGGAGATCAACGTGACGGTCGGGGCGAAGCGGCCGATCTGCGGATATTCCTTGCCGTCGAACCTCGCGGCGAATCGCACGCCTGTTTTCTCGCCGCTCGGTTGCGTCGTCTCGGTCGTGACGATCAACCACCCCTCGATGACTTCGTAGCTGCGCGTGTCCGCCTTGATCGGCGGCCCCGGCGTGAACGTCGACTTCGCGACATTCAATTTCCAGGTGCCAATCGACGGATCGTCTTTCGATTGCGCGGACAGGGTGGTCAATGCAAAGTTCAACATGCAAAATGCAAACAACAGGCACCTTGTGGCGCTACGGTGAAAGTCGCATCGGTTTTCACGCCTACTCTGGCGATAGCACACCGCGTTTGCATTTTGAACTTTGCATCTTGAATTGATCACGTCAATTCGTTCTCCTACTCGTTGCGGTCGGATTGGGCGCCGGAACTTCGTTCTTGAAGATCTTTCCGCCCTTCATCACGAAGGTGACGCGGCGCACGGCGGTGATGTCCTGCAGCGGGTTGCCGTCAACGGCGACGAGGTCGGCCTCCATGCCTGGCGCGATCGTCCCGATCCGATCGCCGAGCTGGAGCGATTCGGCAGATCGCGAAGTGGCCGTCACAATCGCATCCATTGGTGGCTGACCGCCGTCCTTCACGCGGTAAATGAGTTCTTCGGCATTCCGGCCGTGCGCGCCAGCGGTCGCGTCGGTTCCAAACACCATCTTGACGTGCGCCGCGAGCGCCCGCTTGAACGAGTCGTTGCCCGCCGCGAGCCCGCGCTCCATGTAGGCGAAACCTTCCTCGGTATAGTTGCCGATGCCAAGGAACTTCGGCTTGTTCTCCAGATAGTTGTGAATCATCAGATGGTTGTTCGAGTCGAAATACGTCCCGTGCTGCACCATGAGCCGAATCACTTCGTCGGTGAGCCGGTTGCCGTGTTCGACGGCGGTGCAGCCCGCCAGCACCGCGGCTTTCGCGCCTTCCGGTCCCTGCGCGTGAACGATCGTGCGTTTGCCGAGTGCTTTGGCTTCACCGCACGCCGCCTGGATTTGCGCGTCCGTCATCGTCTGCGCGCCGCCTTCGCGGATGCTCTTCGTCGCGAATATCTTGATGAAGTCCGCGCCATCGGCGACGGCTTTGCGGACGAACGCGCGAATGGCGTCTGGCGATCCCGTCGTGTCGAAGATTTGCCGCAGCGACGTCAGAATGCGTGGCCCGGGCACTCGACCGTCGTTGATCCAGTCGCGGACGTCCTTGTCGACTTCGTTGCCGGGACTCTGGACGGTCGTAAAGCCGGCCATCAGCGTGCGATACGCATTCTCGAGCGTGTAGAGCGTCGTCTGCTCGAGTGTCTCGGGATTCGCGGCGGTGCGAAGCCGGCCCGTCGTGCGATCGAAGTGGTCGACGATGTGCGTGTGGGTATCGATGAGACCGGGCAGGACCGTCTGCGTCGCGAGGTCGTAGGTGACGTCTCCTCGGGCCGCCTCGATGCGGACAATCTTCGAGCCCTGCACGACGATGACGACGTTGTTGAGTGTCCCGCCCTTGCCGTCGAGCACGGTGCGCGCCTTGATCGCAATCGGGGCGGGTTGTGCCCACCCGGTGGACACGGCGAGCAGCAGCGCGCCGAGCGCGAGCGGTACCGCTCTCATTACGCCTCCTCTTCGACGAGTTCCTTGTCTCGTTTCTTACCGAAGATCCACGCGAGCGCGATGCTGATCAGGTATAGGAAGAAGAGCGGAACCGACATTGCCACCAGCGAGACGCCGCCGCCGTCGGGCGTCACGATGGCCGAGACGATCACGATGATCAGGAGCGCGTACTTCGTGTGCCGCCACAGGAACCCCGCCGTGACAACGCCCATTCGCGCGAGAAACAACACAATGGTCGGCATCTGGAAGACGAGGCCAAACGCCAGGACCATCTTGATGTAGAGCGAGAAGGCCGGCGCGATGCGCGGCATGAACGTCAGGTAGTCGCTCGTAAAGCTGACGAAGAACTTCCAGGTGAGCGGAAAGACGACGTAGTGCGAAAACGCCGCGCCGCCAACGAAGCAGAGACTGGACAGCACCACGAACGGGATCGCCATCTTCTTCTCGTGCGCGTACAGTCCCGGCGCGATGAACAGCCACACCTGCGTCATCACGAGCGGCAGCGCGATGACGGCGCCCGCAAGGGCCGCGATCGTTAGGTAGAGGACGAATGCTTCCGTCGGTTCCGTGTAAATCAGGTGCTGACCGGCAGGCAGCCCCGCCTCCAGCGGACGCATGACGAAGTCGAAGAGTTGCTGAATGAAGATGAACGCGATGAGGAAGCCGACGAAGATGGAGATCGCGGCATAGATGATGCGCTTCCGGAGCTCGTCGAGATGCTCCAGAAACGACATCTTCGCTTCGCCGTCATCTTCCTGCTCGTCATCGTCGCGATCGCCGTCGGCACCAGGATCGCGTCGGAGGATGCGGTTGGTCTGCGAACGGAAATCCGGATCGGGATCGAGATCGTGTGGGG
>DATKFO010000042.1:0-4904 GCA_035544355.1 Thermoanaerobaculia bacterium | reverse complement strand
TGGAGCCAACAACCGCCGAATTCCCGAGAGCCGAAAATCGGGCCGCGATCCCCAGTGGTGGTGCCGTCTGGGCCAGGGCCGGGAACGGAACGAAAAGAAACGCCGCGATCGCGAGGATCGCCAGGGAACCGGGATACGTGCGCTTCATGATGGAGCTCCTTTCATCAAACGGCGGCGGTTCGAGAGCTCAATTCTACTTACTTACTGCACTGGTTGCTTGTCGTGACCCAAAGCGGCGGCATGGGCGCCGCACTCCATGTCGTGCCCTCACCCCCGCACGCGTATCCGCTCCCGCTTCGCCACCTTCGTCCACCGGAACCTCGCCAGCTCCACCCGCCCCCGCCCGTCCAGCTCCACGCCTTCGGCTTCGAGCAGCATGCGCTGCAGTTCGTGCGAGTCGCCGGCGCTGCGGAGGCTGATCTCGCCCTGCGCGTTGATTACGCGGTGCCAGGGCACGTCGCTGCCGTCGGGGAGGTGGTGCAGGGCGTAGCCGACTTGCCGTGCGTGTCCTTCGAGGCCTGCGAGCGCGGCGATCTGGCCGTACGTCGCGACGCGGCCGCGCGGGATTTTCTTCACCCACGACCAGATGCGTGCGTAGCGCGTCATCGCGGCGTCATTGTAAGATGCACACGTTTCTGGGCAGGCAAAAAATCGAGGAGTGTCGTCATGCCACGTGCGTTCGCATCCGGACAGATCGCCTTCGGACTCGTCTCCATCCCCGTGAAGCTCTTTTCCGCCGCCGAATCCTCGGAGCGCATCAGCTTCAACATGGTGCACAACGAATGCGGCAGCCGCATCCAGCAGCAACTCTACTGCCCGAAGGATGAGCGCACGATCACGCGCGACGAAGTCGTGAAGGGCTACGAATTTTCGAAGGGGCAATACGTCCTCTTCACCGATGAAGAGCTCAAGGCGCTCGAGGAGCGCGCGACGCAGCAGATCGACATCACCGAATTTCTGCCGAGCACGGAGATCGATCCGATCTACTTCCAGAAGTCGAACTACATGGCGCCCGACAAGGGCGGCGCGCGCGCATACGCACTGCTCGCGAAAGCCCTCGAAGCGACTGGTCGTTGGGCGCTCGCGAAATACGCCGCGCGCGGCAAGCAATACCTCGTCGTGATCCGCCCCGTGAAGAACGCGCTGGTCATGCATCAGCTCTACTACCCGAACGAGATCCGCGCGATCGAAGA
This sequence comes from Thermoanaerobaculia bacterium, assembly GCA_035544355.1. Taxonomy (GTDB): domain Bacteria; phylum Acidobacteriota; class Thermoanaerobaculia; order Gp7-AA8; family Gp7-AA8; genus DATKFO01. The sequence goes on along the minus strand of DATKFO010000042.1, from coordinate 3,711 downwards.
GCTCGATCTCGGCGACGCCGTGATCAAAGACAACGAGCTGAAAATGGCGGTCCAGCTCGCGGAGATGGGCGCAAGCGACGAGTTCCAACCCGAGAACTATCGCGACGAAGTGCAGGAGCGCATCCGGGGCCAAATCCAGCAGAAGATCGAAGGGCAGGAGATTTCGATGGCCGAGGAGGAGAAGCCGCAGGCGCAGGTCATCGATCTGATGGAAGCACTGCGCGCGAGCCTCGGCGCATCGCGACCCGGATCGTCATCAGCGTCCTCGCGCTCAGCGAAGCCAACGAAGATCACGAGCAAAGCGGAGGCGAGCCGCAAGCCCGCGAAGCCGGCGGAGCGCAAGGTCGCGGCGGCGAAGAGCCGAGCGCGCTGACATAGAATTTCGCCGGCATGTCCTTCTCTGTGCGCGAGGTGTCCGCGATGCTCGGCCTCTCGCCGACGCAGATCCGCTCGTACGCGAATCTCGGCTTCCTGAAACCGGAGCGCGGCGACCGCGGCGAGCTTCGCTTCGGATTTCACGACCTCGTCATCCTGCGCACGGCGAGTGAGCTAAGCGCCGCCGAAGTTCCGCAGCGCAAAGTGCGTCGCGTCCTTCGCCGATTGCGCGAGCAACTTCCCGCGGGACGCTCGCTCGCCGGATTGCGTATCACCGCGGAAGGCGACGAAGTCGTCGTGCGCGACGGCGACGCGGTGTGGAATCCCGATTCGGGGCAGGCGTTGTTCGACTTCACCCTCTCCGACATCACCGAACACACCGCGGAAGTCGTCCCGCACGTCCTCGCGAATCCGAAAGACGATCTCGACGTGCACGGCTGGTACGCGCTCGCGTGCGAGCTCGAGCTCTCGTCGATCAGCGAAGCGAAGGATGCGTACGAGCACGTGCTGCAGATCGATCCGCGTCACGCCGACGCGCACGTGAACCTCGGCCGCCTGCTGCACGAAGAAGGCGCGCCCGCCGCCGCCGAGCCGCACTATCGCGCCGCGATCGAAACCGATCCGGAGCACGAAACCGCCGCCTTCAACCTCGGCGTCGCGCTCGAAGACCTCGGCAAGCTCGGCGAAGCGATCGAAGCGTACAAACGCGCACTGCTCTTCGACCCCGATAACGCCGACGCGCATTACAACCTCGCGGGGATTTACGAAAGGCGAGGGGAGAAGTATGCGGCGCTGCGGCATTTGAAGGCGTATCGGGCGATCGTGCAGTCATGACCGTTAGCCGTTTGCCGTCCGCTGTCGACCGTAGCGCGAACCACGGCGAACGGCCCACGGTCAACGGCGAACGGCCCACGGCCCACGGCCAACGCCTCCTCGCCCTCGACGTCTTTCGCGGCATGACCGTCGCGGCGATGCTCCTCGTCAACGATCCCGGCACGTGGAGCGCGATCTACTGGCCGCTCGATCATGCCGAGTGGCACGGCTGGACGCCGACGGATCTCATCTTCCCGTTCTTCCTCTTCATCGTCGGCATCACCACGCATCTCGCGCGCAAGGAGCCGAAGAAAATTCTGCGGCGCGGCGCGCTGATCATCCTCTTCGGCCTGCTGCTCAACGCGTTTCCGTTCTTCTGGTGGGGAAAAATCGCGGGCGTCGCGGAGCCGACGCTGCTGCAGCGCATCGCGTATCGCTTCGAGCATCTGCGATTCATGGGCGTGCTGCAGCGGATCGGCATCGTCTACATCATCGCGGCGCTGATCGCGCTGTACACGTCGCGACGCCAGCGCATCGCCATCGTCGTCGTGATCCTGCTCGGATACTGGGCGATCCTCTCACTCGGCCCACTCGCGCCGCCCGACGCCACGATCGCCGCACGCACCGACCGCGCCATCCTCGGCACGAATCACATCTGGGCGCAGAGCAAAACCTGGGATCCGGAAGGACCGCTGTCGACGTTGCCGGCGATCGCGACGGCGCTCCTCGGCATCCTGATCGCGGAAATTGTTGGCAGTGGGCAGTGGGCAGTAGGCAGAGAAAACCCGACGAGGTCGTCGGATCGAGATCCTCTGCCTACTGCCAACCGCCAACTGCCCACGCTTTTCGCTCTCGGCGCCGCCGGCCTCGCCCTCGGCTGGCTCTGGGGCCTCGTCTTCCCGATCAACAAGAATCTCTGGACAAGCTCGTACGTCGTCTTCACCGCGGGATTCGCGTGCGTGATGCTCGCCGCGTGCATCTGGCTGATCGACATCCGCGGCATTCGCGCGTGGTCGAAGCCGTTCGCGATCTTCGGATTGAATCCGCTCGTCGCGTTCGTCGGCTCGGGCCTGATGGCGCGGCTCATCGGATCGCTGATCAAAGTCGAGTACGGCGGCAAGCGCATTCCGCTGCAGGCGGCGAGCTATCGCGCGACGTTCGAGCCGTACTTCGAGCCGCACTTCGCGTCGCTGTTGTGGGGGCTTGCGTTCGTGCTGTTCTGGCTTGTCGTGCTCGCCATCCTCGCGCGCACGAAAACCGTTCTGAGAGTGTGACCGTAAACGCAGAGGGGCGCGAACCGTCTTGGTTATCATGACCGCAATGCGTACGGCCAACCTCTTTCTCGCAGCAGTGCTGCTGTTCGCTTCCTCTCTCGCCGCCCAGGTCCATGAGCCCGCGAAACTCGACGAGCTGATCGAGCGCGTGCACGAGCTGCATCGCGCCGGAATCGTGATTCCGTTCCCTCCGACGCCCGCCGATTTTCAACCCGCGGCGGCGAAGGTGTTCGACGTCGACGCGCACCAGTTCGCGTTCACGTTCAACCCCTCACCATTCGTCGTGAATCAGGGCGATTCGGTCCAGCTGCGGCTGCGCGCGAGCGACAGTGGCGACGGCTCCGGTCACGGATTTTTTCTCGAGCGCTACGTCGAGAACTCGCTGACGCTGCCGCGGAACCAGACCTTCACGATCAACTTCGTCGCGAGTGAAGCAGGCACGTTCTTCTTCTTCTGCACGGTCACGTGCGGAACGGGCCACTTCAACATGAGCGGCACGTTCATCGTGAACGCGGTCGTCACTCCGACGATCACGTCGTTCACGCCGGCGACCGGACCGAACAGCGGCGGCACGAGCGTCGCGATCACCGGAACGAACTTCGCGAGCGGTGCGACCGTGAAATTCGGATCGGTTGCTTCGACGAACGTCACCGTGAACAGCGAGACGAGCATCACGGCGATCGCGCCCGCGCAAGCCGTCGGCAGCGTTCCCATCACCGTGACGAACCCCGATACGCAAAGTGCGACGAGCTCGCAGCAATTCACGTACGTCGAGGCCGGTCCGTCAATCGCCAGCATCGCACCCGACAGCGGTCCATCTTCGGGCGGAACGTCGTTCACGATCACCGGCAGCGGATTCGCGACCGGCGCAACCGTGAAGATCGGCGGCTTCCCCGCGCTCAACGCGACCGTCACGAGTGCGACGACGATCACCGCGACGACTCCGCCCGGCCCGAACAACGTCGGCGCGTCCGGCGCCCCGCACGACGTCATCGTCACGAATCCCGACACGAAAACGACGACGAAGACCGGCGGCTTTACATACACGCTGCCCGCGCCGGCGATCGCATCGATCGCGCCGAACAAGTGGGTGCCCACCGGTGGCGCAGTCGTCACGATCACCGGCACCGGCTTCACGACCGCGCTGGCGACGACCGTCACGTTCGGCGGCACGGCCGCGACGAACGTGATCGTGATCGATCCCGCAACGCTGCGCGTCACGATCCCCGCGCACGCCGAAGGCGCGGTG
>DATKFO010000041.1:0-6070 GCA_035544355.1 Thermoanaerobaculia bacterium | reverse complement strand
ATCGACAAGAAGATGGACTTCGCCACGCTCCGCAAATACCTCGGCGCGGATCGCATGCAGCTCGCCGAAATGACGCCGACGCCGGGCAAGCCCGTCGATCCGGGGATCACCGTGATCTCGGCAAAGATCCCGAACTATCAGGCGCTCGATCCGAAGTCCGTCGGCATGGCGCTCCTCAGTCTCAGCGATTCGATTCCGTACTCCTACGACGCACGCAGCGGCGCAGTCACGCTCGTCGTACGCGACGCGCTGAAATCGCTCAAGTCGCAGTATCACCGCGCGATCGTCTGGGCGACGGACGCGAAGACCGGACGCCGCGTCGAGGCGTCGTGGGTGTTCCACATCCCCGATCCGAACGCGCCGCCACCGGCGCCCGCTCCTGCTCCGACTGTTCCGCCGCCGCCGGCCACCGCGCCCGCGGCATCGGCCGCGAGTCTGTCCGCACCTGCCGGCTCGCACTAATGTGGAGTGCTGCGGCCATGCCGCCGCTTTGGGTCACGCGTTAGATGCGAACTTGCGCGGTTGCGCGTCCGCTTGTTCATTCCATCGCGCAACTACGTGACCGCGCAACCTCGCGACCCGAACACGCTACCCAAAGCGGCAGCATGGCTGCCGCACTCCAAATCCGATCCGCACGGCCGCGCGTAAGATCGCCATCGGAGGGAAAACCATGGCAGTCGTAATGCAGATGCATTGGCCCGAGGTGACGAAAGAAGAGTACGAAGCCGTGCGGAGTGACGTGAATTGGGAAGGCAACGTTCCCGATGGCGCGAAGTTCCACGTCGCGTGGTGGGCGAAGGACGGATTCCGCGTAATCGACCTGTGGGATTCGGGCGAGCAGTTCCAGAAATTCGTCGATACGCGTCTCATGCCCAGCGTGCAGAAGGCGGGCATTCACGGCCAGCCGAACATCGAGGTCTCAGAAGCACACGCGATCTTCGCGCCGAACGTGTAGCGTGTCGTAACGTCACAGGAGCTCGACGATGAAGAAGGAAGTGCATCGCACGCTTCAGAAACGCGCGCGGTCGCAGAAGAAGAAGAAGAACCTGACGGATCTCGCCGACCTCGTGCGGTTCAGAAAGGGCTTTGAGCACAAAGCCCTCCGGAAGTTGCGCGGATGACTTGGTCGACGCATTCCGGATGACATCTGCGATCTTAGAAGACCGCTGCCGATCGGGCGAAAACTCGTGTGACGACTAGCGGCACAGAAATTACGAATGCATCGAGCCTTCGAGGCCTTCGATGCGCACGCGAAGGTCTTCGATCGCGTCTCGTGTCCCGACGACACCCTCGGCAACGAGTTGAATGTCGTGACGTAGGCCCTCGGCCACCGTCTCGAAGAGAGTGCGCGTGTCGGCATGAACAGCCGCATTCTCTTGCCCGTACTCCTCGACTCGACGGCGCGTCTCGGCATGCGCGGCACCGTTCTCCTCGCGCATCTCAGCAAACTGTTGGCGCGTCTCCTGACGCTGGCCTTCGAGCTGGCTGCGCGTCTCGGCATGCGCAGCACCGCTCTCCCGTCTCATCTCATCAAACTGCTGACGTGTCTCCTGCCGCAGTTCTTCGAAGTGTCGCCGCGTCTCGACGTTGTCCTGCCGCAGCGTTTGAAACATCGCTTTGAGGTCGTCATCACTCATGAGCTCATCTTACCTCGGCGTGCTCGCACACTACTCCGCGTAGAAAACGCTACTTCGGCAGCTTGATCTCCGGCTTTTCGTCGCGCGCGCGATAGAGGATCGCGATCTTGCCGATCGTGCCTGCGACCTGCGCATCCGTCGCCGCGGCGAGTTTGTCTGCGAGTGCGCGGCGCTCGGTGCCGTCGTCGGATTCGATGCGGACTTTGATGAGCTCGTGGGCGAAGAGGGACTTCTTCGTTTCTTCGACGACTGCGTCGCTCGCGCCGCCTTTGCCGATGCGCACGACGGGTGCGAGCGCATGCGCGAGGCCTTTGAGGTACTGCCGCTGTTTCGTTGTCAACGCCATGCGCAATCGTCGGCGACTATCGGACCTTCTGCAAGCGCGCGACGAATTTCTCCGGCGGCTCGTAGCCGGTCAGCCGCAGGTCGTGCAGCTCCTGGCCGTTCGCGTCGAGGAAGACGAGCGTCGGGACGCCGTGGATCTCGTATTGCTTCGTCAGCGCCTTCGTCTGCGCGTCGTCGCCGCGCGTGAGATCGGCTTTCACGCGCACGAAGCGATCGAGCTCTTTCGCCACGCGCTCATCCGGAAATGTTTTGTGGTCGAGCTCTTTGCACGGCAGGCACCAGTCGGCGTAGAAGTCGATGACGACGGGCCGCTTCGCGCCGGCGATTTTCTTCGCGTCGTATTTGTCCCAGCTCGGTCCTTCGTTGCCGCCGCGCGGCAGCGCGAACGCGACGCCGGCGACGAGCAGCAGGATCGCGCATGCGAGGCGCATCTGCCGTCCGACCGGTCCGCGTCCGACGAGGAAGAGAAACAGCGCGCCAACGAGGAGGCTGCCTGCGACGCCCCACCGCAGCGCTTCATCGCCGAGGAGCGGGCGCAGGAAATAGAACGCCATCGCGATCAGTACGAAGCCGAGCGCGCGCTTGACCTGCACCATCCATTCGCCGGGACGCGGCAGCGCGGTGAGCGCGACGAGATACGGAAATCCGAGGCCGAAGCCGAGGATCGCGAACATCACGAAACCGATGAGCGGCTTTCCGATCGCGGCGACGAGCGCGATGAGCGAGATGACGAACGGACCGACGCACGGCGCCGCGACGATGCCGACGACGAGTCCCATCGTGAGCGCGCCGACGAGTCCCGCGCGGCCATGCGAGCGATTCGCGATGAATTGCGGCACTTGAATCTCGAATGCGCCGAACATCGACGTCGCCATGACGAGCATGAGCACCGCGAGTCCGACCTGCACGGCGACGAGTTGGAGAAACGCTCCGAACAATGCGCCGCCGAGGGCGGCGAGCAAGCCGAGCGCGGAGTATGTGATGACGATGCCGAGGACGTACATCGACGAGAGCGCGAAGCGGCGCATGCGGCGGCCGTCGCTCTGCATCGCGAAGAAGCCCGCGGTGATCGGGATCAGCGGGAACACGCACGGCGTGAGATTCAGCGCGAGACCCGCGATGAAGATCAGCACGAGCGTGAGCGGAAGTCCCTTCGCTGCGAATGTCGTTGCGAGCTTGTCGTTGCCGAACTGCGGATTCTTCGGCGCGGCGGACAGCGGCGTGAAATTCGCGGACGACGGTGTCGCTCCTCCGCCCGATGACAAATCGATCGAGCCGCTCGCCGAATTCGGTGGGAGGCAAACGCTGTCGTTGCACGACTGATAGTTCAGTGTGAGGTCGAGCTTCGTCGCGCCCGCGGCGACCTTCGCGACGAACGGAATCTTGATCGTGCCGTCGTAGACCGCGATCGGTTTTCCACCGCTGAATCCGAACGCTTTCAATTGATGATCGGGATACTGCGCGGAGATCAGCTGCGCGCTCGCGAGCTCGAGCACAGTCGGGATCACGAACTCATCGAGCGGCTTGGCGGAGTTGATGTGCCAGCCCTCTTTGATGTGCGCGAGGACGACGCCTTCGACCTGGTCGCCGGTCCGTTTCGAGACTGACGCTTCGATCGTGACTTTCGGGCCGGCGTCGACGCCGCCTCCGAAATCCTGAGCGTAAAGCGAGGAGGTGGCGAGAAACAGCAGCGCGAGAATGCGTCTGATCATCACTTCGATGCGGCGAGGCGGCGCTCGACTTCGGGCAGCACGGCGTCGACGTTGCGGATGAGCGGAGAGTTCGGGTACGCGGCCTTGAACGCGCGAAGCTCATTCGCGGCGCTCAGGAAGTTGCCCTGCTCGTAGTAAATCTGCCCGGCGAGCAGGCGCGCACGCTCGACGGGCTCGCCCGTCTTGCTGAGCGACGTCAGCTTCATGACGGTCTTCAATCCGTCGCCGTATTTTTTCTGCAGCGTGTACGCGACCGCGAGCTCGTAGTACGCCTGATCGCGCACCGCCGGCGTCACGTCTTTTTCGGTGACGAGTTTCTTGAAGCGCGGCTCCGCTTGCGCGTACGACTGGCGCGTCATGAACTCGCGCGCGAGGTCGAGCCGCTTCTGGTAATCCTTCGCGATCGACGATTCATCTTTCACGCGCTTCTGGAAGTCCGTGTACTTCTCGCGCGTGTCTTTCAGCATCCGCACGAAATCGTTCGGGGGCGCGTAGCCGCGCATGATTCCGGCGATCGAGAGATCCGGGCTGAGCAGGAGGAACGTCGGCAGCGACGTCACGCCGTATTGGCGCGCGAACTTCGACCCTTCGCCGCCGTCTTCGGTATCGAGCCGCAACAGAACCAAATCCTCCGTCGCGTTCTGGAAAACCATCGACGGGAAAACCTCGGCCTCGAATCGATGACACCAGCCGCACCACTGCGCGAAGAGGTCGACCAGGATGAGCTGGTTCTTTTCCTTCGCGTTTTTCTGTGCGGTGGCGATGCTTTTCACCCACGGCGAGGCGGATACCTGCGTGGTGAGCATCAGTGCCATCGCGGCGACCAGGGCTATGCGTTTCAAAGGAGATCCTCCGCACAGACATGAGTGTCTGTGCCACCCACAAACGGGCACGGCAACACGCGCTATTCCGCGGAAGTGATACCGGCCGGTGACAGGTCCGCGCTCATTTGTTTCCGCGCTTCCGCGTAGCGGCGCGCGGCCTCGACAAACGCTCCGAAGATCGACGATGCGGACTCTTCGCCGCGCATATCTTCGGGATGCCACTGCACGCCGACATAGAACGGATGGCGCGGATCTTCGAGGCCTTCGATGATGCCGTCGGGCGCGTGCGCGGTGATGCGCAATCCGTCGCCGACGTTCTTGATCGCCTGGTGATGCGACGAGTTCACGATGACCTCGCGCTCGCCGACAATTGCGCCGAGGTGCGTGTTCTCTTCGATGAGGACATCGTGGCGTGCGCGATCTTCGGGAACACTGGCGTGCTCGATCTCTGTCTGCATCGAAGAGTTGATGTCCTGCATGAGCGTGCCGCCGGCGGCGACGTTCATCACTTGCAGGCCGAGACAGATGCCGAGTGTCGGGATGCCGCGCTCGCGCGCGACGCGTGCGAGATTCAGCTCGTTGCCCTGACGTCGCGGATCCATCGGCTCGACGCTCGGATGCGGCTGTTCGCCGTACAGCGTCGGATCGCAGTCATCGCCGCCCGCGAGCAGAATGCCGTCGAGTCCTTCGACGATGTCGGCGGCGTTCTCCGGCTGCGGCGGAATCAAGACCGGCACCGCGCCCGCGCGCCGCAGCGATTCGACGTACGTGAGATACGTGAACGCGCTCTCGCGCTTACCTTCCGGCGAGCGGACGTCCGAGCCGATTCCGATGAGGGGTTTGGTCATGGTTTGTTCCTTGGTATGTAGGACAGGCTTCAGCCTGTCGCTTCAAGGACAGGCTAAAGCCTGTCCTACGTTGTTTTATTCGCCTCAGCTCCCCGCGTCCGCGAGATCGAATACGGCTTCGATCGCGCCGCCGAGGACCACGTGGCCTGCGAGGCCGCGGACGTGCGTTTGCCACGGGAACGCGCGCGGGCCGGGTGTGAGGCCGAGCGCGGGAACGGTGATCTCGTCCATCGTGAGCCAGAATGCGGCGCCGTACGCGAGGCCGCTGCCGATGCCGAGCGACGGGATCACGTTGCGCAGCGCGCCATAGAACGCACCGGCGCCGATGCCGAGTCCCCAGTGAATCAGCTCGCCGAGCGCTTCACTTTCATCGTGCTCGAAGTCGACGCCGATCATCTCGCCGCCTTTTTCGGCCGCGACTTGATACGCGGTCTTGTTGCCGCGCGCCTTGTTCTCGCGGCGGCGCACATCCTCCGACTCGCGCTCGTACATCGAGGTCGTGACCTTGTCCATCAGCCAGGTCGCTGCTGCGCCCGCGAGCGCGCCGAGAGCTACGTCGATCAGAAGGGGCCGGCGATTCATGATTTCTCCTTCGGTGAGCAGAGGAAGCCAGTGTCATCCTGAGCGGGCGGTGGGTGGGTGCGAAGGATCCCCTGCCGACAGAGCGCATCTCGTGTCACCGGAGGGGATCCTTCGCGCCCACC
>DATKFO010000040.1:0-3314 GCA_035544355.1 Thermoanaerobaculia bacterium | reverse complement strand
AAAGATCTCGTCTCGAAGTACGTCCCGGTCTCGACGAGCGACCTGCCGGAGTACGCGGCCGCATCGGCGGAGCTCACGGCGGCGGCGGTTGTGGATCCCAACGAAGGCGAGTGATTTTTCTCCAGATGTGGCACAGACACTCCTGTCTGTGCGCACTCGGGAGGCCGGAGCCGGTGCATCAGCTCATCCCGCGCGGGGTGCACAGACAAGAGTGTCTGTGCCACCTTTGGAGACGGTCTCCTGCGGTCGCCGCACTCCAAAACATGCAACGCTCGCGATCACGAGCTGCACGAGCAGCCGGTTCGCCGCGACCTTCGCGAGCTCGTCGATGCTCCAGCTAGTGACCGTGAACGCGATCGCGTAGGACGCGAATGCAATCGCGATCGCGACGATCGGGAGCAGCGCGCGTTTGCGCGCGATCAGCATCGCGACGAGCACCGCGGGCCAGAACAGTCCCCACGTTTTGAGGTCGATCGCCGCGCGGAGTAAGGCGACGACTGCGTAGAAAAAGCGGTTCGCGTGTGATGGGAGCTCGCGCACGAGGACGGAGTAGCGCTCGTCGTACGCGTCGGGAATCTGCGCGCGCCACGCGATCAGCGCGATGAACGCGACCGCAGGCAGCCAGAGATCGCGCACGCGTAACTTTCGCGCGATCGCGGCGGCGATGATCGAGGCGATCGCGAGTGCGATGCCTTCGTTCTTCGTCAGGATCAGCGCGGCGAGCCACACGCCTGCGAACTCACTGCGATCGAGCGCGTAGACCGCCATTCCGAAAAACGCGGCGACAGCGAGGTCGTTGTACGCGGAAAGCACGCCGCCTTCCGGTGCTGCGATCACTTGCGGCAGCAGCACGATGCCGAAGCAAATCCACGCGCGACCTTCGCTGATCGCGAGCAGTGCGGCGAGTGGGATGAGCACGTAGAGCCAGCGCACGGCGCGATCGTCGATCGTGCCGGTGAGTCGCATGATCGCGGCGTCGTTGAGCGGGATCAGCAGCGGATAGTGGTTGTGCAGATTGAGTCCGCGCTCGCCGCGAAAAAACGGACCGGTGATCGACGCTTCGCGCGCGATCGCTTTCGCTTTCGGGATCCAAGTCGCGACGCCGTCGTAGTCGGTGAGTGGCGTGATCGTGGCGAGGATCAGCAGCACGAGCGCGAGTATGGAGTGCGGCAGCCATGCTGCCGCTTTGGGTGTGACCGAAAGCGGCGGCATGGCCGCCGCACTCCAAATCGACGCAATCAACACGAGCAGAAACGTGAGGAACGTCAACGGTACGTGCAGCGCGCCGAGGACGAACAGCGCGATGCCGTTGACCGCGCCGGCGAAGAGGAAGCGCTGCGCGATCAAGGCACCGCCCGAATCGTGCCGCGTTCCACCACCAGCACCACATTCGCAGCCGGAGGCGGCGCAGCGGACGGCGCGTTCACCGCACGCGCATCGTGCAGAAACAAAGCGCGTTCGCGGCGGCGAAACGCGTCCCATCCCGCGAAAAACCGGCAATCGCGCGGCGCGAGTGCGGCGCCTGCGAACACCGCGACGTCGCGCGCGTCCGCATCCGCCATCACGATGTCGACGGACGCATTTTCCGGAACGGACGCGCGGATTCGCTGCACTTCGCGATACCACTCGCCGTAGACGAATGCGCGCCGATCGTCATGCGAAAATGACCGCATCGCCCACGCCGTGCGCGCGTTCGCAACGAGCTGCCGCACGCTCATCACGGCAGGCACAGCGAACACAACCACTGCGATCGCGATCCGTCGCCAGTTCACGTAGGCATCGTCGCACAGGCAGGAGACTGAGCAGGACGGGTGGTACTCTTGAAGCGTGCCGATCCAGGAGGACGTGCTTGATTATTTGCGGCGCTGCTTCGAGAGCGAACAGAGTCCCCGCGTCTCGGAGCTGGCCGCGAATCTCGGGATGACGCGCGAGCGTCTGAGCCGCGAATTCATGGCCGCGACGGGGATTTCGCTCTCGACGTATCTGAAAGAGCAGCAGATCGTCTACGCGCAGAAACTCCTCGCGAATTCGCATCTCTCGACGACGCGCATCGCCTATCGCTGCGGCTTCGGCACCCGCCGGACGTTCTACCGCGCCTTCCGCCGCGGCACCGGGATGTCACCCGACCAATTCAGGCGCAACAGTTCCGCATGAGACCGGCTCAAAGCGCGCCGTGAAGTGACGCAAAACCCTCGGCGCACTCACGATCCTGTAGCCGCGCAATCCCCACGAGATTTCCTTCACCGACGCCGCGATCTCGCCGACATAGTCGACGTGTGACTGCGTGTAGAGACGCCGCGGCATCGCGAGCCGCACGAGATCCATCGTCGCGTTCTCGCCGAACATCACGCTGCCGATCTCGCACGCACGGATTCCGCCTTCGAGATACAGCGCATTCACGACCGCGATGCCGGGAAATTCGCTCGACGGCACGTGCGGCAGCAGCGACGCCGCGTCGATGTACACCGCATGTCCGCCGGTCGGTCGCACGATCGGGACGCCGGCCGCAGACAACTTCTCGCCGAGGTATTCGATCGTGCGGATGCGGTATCGGAGGTAGTCGATGTCGAGCACTTCCACGAGTCCCTGCGCGATCGCCTCGAGGTCGTAGCCCGCGAGTCCGCCGTACGTCGGAAAGCCTTCCGTGAGGATCAAGAGATTGCGGCACTTCTGCGCGAGCTCGTCGTCGTTGAGCGCGAGGAAGCCGCCGATGTTCGCGAGTCCGTCTTTCTTCGCCGACATCAAACAGCCGTCGGCGAGCGAGAACATCTCCTGCGCGATCTCGCGCGGCGTGCGGTCGCGCTGGTCTTCTTCGCGCTGGCGGATGAACCACGCGTTCTCCGCGAAGCGGCACGCGTCGAGAAAAAACGGCTTGCCGAATTTGTGGCAGATCGCGCGGACGCCGCGCAGATTCTCGAGCGATACCGGCTGCCCGCCGCCGGAGTTGTTCGTGATGGTCATCATGACCATCACCACGCGATCACCCTCCTCGGCAAGCACGCGCTCGAGCGACGGCAAATGCATGTTGCCCTTGAACGGATGGATGAACGACGGCAACCGCCCTTCCGGAATCACGAGGTCGCGCGCCTCGGCACCTTCATGCTCGATATTCGCGCGCGTCGTGTCGAAGTGGATGTTGTTCAGCACCACGTCGCCGATCTGCAGCGCGGAGTGAAAGAGGATGCGCTCCGCCGCGCGGCCCTGGTGCGTGGGAATGATGTGCTTGAAGCCGGTGAGCTCACGCACGACCTTCTCGAACTTGAAGAAACTGCGGCTGCCGGCGTAGCTCTCATCCGCGATCATCATCGCGCCCC
>DATKFO010000039.1:0-4545 GCA_035544355.1 Thermoanaerobaculia bacterium | reverse complement strand
CACCTGAGCGCGTACGTTGACGAGCAGGCGTTCCGATTCAACCAGCGCGAGGGTGGAGACGGATTGCGTTTCGTCAAGGCTCTGTCGATGACTACGGGCGTGCGGCTCACGTGGAAGAATCTGACGCGAGCAAACTAGGTGCGAGGAGACCACGTCGCGGACCACGACGAACCTCGCGCCGATAATCAACATACGGACTATCGTGATAAAATTTTGACCATGACACAGGATGAAAAGGATACGCAAATTGGGCGCGTAGTGCGCGAGCACGGCGAAGCCGTAGCTGAACTTCGTGCGGTTGAGGTAAAGATCGGACGCTGCGTCCAAGCACTCCGTGTTGCGGCGAACGCGCTCGACGATTTGACTTTTGGACGTAAGCAAGAAACTCCGGTAGATCGTACCTTGGCGGGAGTTGCGGGCGCGAGCGAGTTGAAGGCACTGCACGCTGAGTTTACGAATGCACGTGAGCGAGTCAACGCGCTGAAGAATCAACGGGATCTGCTTGGCGTCTAAAACTTCATGCGCTTGAGCGTCGGTAGAGTGAACTCCGCGAGCAGTTCGCTCGCATCGACGCCAAGCGCTCTCGCGAGTTTCAGGAGCACGGTGAGTGTCGGCACGTTCTCGCCGCGCTCGATGAAGCCGAGGTAGTCGGCAGTCACGTCGGCTTTCTCCGCGAGCGCTTCCTGACTCAGTTCGCGATCCTTCCGCAACCGGCGAAGAGTCTCGCCGAATCGCGAGCCCTCGGGGCTCCGTGTTCGTCGTCGCGGCATGCACTTGCACCCTAACCATGGCTCGGTTTAGACTCCATCCCACCATGGACAGGGAAAGCTCCCGAGAGCAGCAACAACGCATTAAGACTCTTTTTCTCCAGCGGGCGGATTCGTACGACATCGCGGAAGTTGCATGCCTTACCGGAATGCCCCTGCCGAAGCTGAGGCGAGAAGTCGCGGCCGGTCACCGCGATGCGTCGAAGGTGCGCGGTGCGTGGCGCTTCACATGGCGGCAGGCGGTCTGTGTCGCGATGGAACGGTGGACGCTCGCCGAGATACACGACGCGCTCGGCGATGACGCTGCCGCCGTCCTGCCTCCGCTGCTCGCGCTCCGTGCTGTGACCGTTCGGCTTCCGGAGTACATCGTGCGAGCGCTGGAGACGGTCGCGGCAGAGAATGAGACGACGCTGGATAATGCCCTTCATGGTGAGTTGATCGATTTCGCAGGTGTGTTCTCCGGGCGGATGGAATCGCGTATCCCCGGCTTCCGCCGTGCGTATCTGTTTCCCGGTCGGGACTAGGCGGCGTATCATCGCGTCATGAAACAAAAGCCTGCCAAAGCAGAAGAGGACGAATCGCCGGAGATGTCGAGGTTTCGCAAGTTCGCTACCGCCATTTTCAAAGTGGATAAGCGAGACGTGCCGAAGCACGAACCGAAGAAGCGCGTATCCACGTCACACGCGACTTCCGACAAGTAAGTACGCTGCCGTACGGCTAGAGAGAAACATTTGATCAAGCGCGGACCTGCTGATCGCCACATCTAGCCGCCTAACATTTGGGTGCGGTGCTTCCTTGAAGGAAATACCAGCTGCCTGTAAGGCTGCTACCACGATCGGGCGAATCTGATTACTAGCGTCGTTGCTGGATATTAGAACGGTCACAGCGCCGCGAAATGCATCCAATTCCTCTACTGGCTCCCAGTCTTCACGCCACACACCGAGACCGCCTTCATCAAAGGCTTTCACGAAATCGTAGCGATAATCTAAAGTCTCACGCTCGGTTCCTATAGCGATGAAACCAACGTGCGGGCGCTTATCCTTGCTATCTGGTAATGGGTGCTGTAGTGCTCTTATGCCCTGCTCGACAGCCACCACAATCGCGCCGTGCTGACTGGCATTCAGTGATCGCCGCTGTAGCTTCTTCTCCAATTCGTCTAAGCGATTGCGGAGTTTGACATTCTCGCGATAGAGAACTCCATCCACTTTCTCGGCGCTAGTTCCAATTGCCCACAATGCACACGCGAAGCCGAATATCATCACAAGAGGGACGTACCGCGACAGTGCCGGAGGGAGCCATGTTTTTGCCATGTCCGCGTACCCTGCGAGCGCGGTAGCGATGCCGAGAAGCGCACTCACGGCAAGCACCACGGCTCGCCACCCTGATACCTGCTTGAAGGCCATTCCGACCACCTTACCCGCCCACCCTCCGGTGAGTCAAGTAAGTTGTTACCCTTGTTATCGCGAGTTAAGCATCTCGCCGGGGACCTTGACGATGTGATTGTCGTAGCAATACTAACCGACAGTAACCGGCTTGCCCGCGAACGGATCGTCGGCGCGTCGCGTGAGATGCAACAGCGGGAAAAGCGAGCGCAGCCACGACAGACGCCGCGAACAGCCTGAGGGAAATGATCTTCTCACGGGCTCCGAACTTGGAGACTCTCTCTCTAACGTCTGTTTCGGTATATGAGGACCGGCGCGCACCATAGCAGCGCAGGAGGAGAGCGCGCAAGCGTCGTGCGTGAAGAATCACGACAAAATGTGCCAGAAAACCGTGAAGGGTTGATGGAATCGAGACCCTGCTCCCCTCGCAGACTATCGCTTTTCGTACAGCAGCTCTTTCGTACAGCAGCTCTGAGGAGCGAAAGCGGCTCCCGCGTACTTGGCATTTCTACAACGACCATCGAGAACATTCGTCACTTGGCTACAATCCACCATCAGCCGCCCGGATCGGAACAACCTCCTGACGCGCAACAGTTAGATCACCCGCACCGGTCCGCCGGACGGCTCCGAACGTTCCATGTGTGGCATCACCGCCTTCTTCGCCTATCACTCCTCCGCCGAAGCGATTCGCGCGGAAGAGCTGGATGCCGTCACAGACTCGATGGCCGCGCGAGGCCCCGACGCGCGCGGCACGTGGATCTCGCCCGACGCGCGCGTCGGCCTCGGCAATCGCCGGCTCGCGATCATCGACGTCTCGCCTGACGGCACGCAGCCGATCTGGGACTCGGAACGCGAGCTCGTGATCGTGTTCAACGGTGAGATCTACAACTACCAGGAGCTGCGCGCGCAGCTCGAGCGCGGCGGTGCGCGTTTTCACACACACACCGATACCGAGGTTTTGCTGCAGCTTTATCGCCGCGATGGGCCTGCGATGGCGGGATTGCTGCGCGGCATGTTCGCGCTCGTCATCTGGGATACGCGCGCGCAGCGGATGTTCGTCGCGCGCGATCCGTACGGCATCAAGCCGCTCTACTTCGCCGACGACGGCAAGACGATTCGCTTCGCATCGCAGGTGAAGGCGCTGCTCGCGGGCGGCGCGGTGTCGCGCACGCTCGACCCCGCCGGCATCGCCGGCTTCTACCTTTTCGGCAGCGTCCCCGAGCCGTTCACGATCCGCGAGTCGATCCGCGCGATGGAGCCGGGCACGTGGATGACGATCGACGCGAACGGACGATCGGAAACGAAAAAGTATTTTTCGATCGCGGAGATTTTCCGCCGCGCCGTCGAGCAGCAATCGCTCGCGCGCCTCACCGAGCCGGAGATCCTCGTCGCCGAGCGCGTGACGGAGTCGGTTGCGCATCATCTCGTCAGCGATGTGCCGGTCGGCGTGTTTCTCTCCGCCGGCATCGACTCGTCTGCACTCACATTGCTGGCATCGCAGCTCTCGCGCGAGCCGCTGCACACGTTCACGCTGACGTTCGAAGAATTTCGCGGACGCGCCGACGACGAAGCGCCGCCCGCAGAACGATTCGCACGCGTGCTCGGCACGAATCACCGCTCGCGCGTCGTCACGCGCGAAGAATTCGCCGCCGATCTCCCGCGCATCTTCGCCGCCATGGATCAGCCGACGATCGACGGCGTGAACACGTGGTTCATCAGCAAAGCGGTGCACGAAAGCGGCATCAAGGTCGCGCTCTCCGGCCTCGGCGGCGACGAGCTGTTCGGCGGCTATCCGTCGTTCACCGACATCCCGCGCATCGTCCGCGCACCGAAATTCGCGCGATCCATCGCTTCTCGGATGACGAAAAATCCGAAAGCGCCCGCGCTCGCGGAGTACGGAGGGACGTTCGCAGGCGCGTATCTCGTGAAGCGCGGACTCTTCATGCCAGCCGAAATCCCAAACGACGTCGCGGAGGAAGGCCTGCGCCGCCTCGGAATCTTCGAGCACACGCGCGCCCTGCTCGATCCCGATCCCGAATCCGCATTCGGCCGCGTTGCCACGCTCGAAGCGACAATGTACATGCGCAACCAACTCCTGCGCGACACCGATTGGGCGAGCATGGCCCACTCCGTCGAAGCGCGCACGCCGCTCGTCGACGCGTCACTCCTGCGCCAGCTCGCGCCCCTCGTCGTCGACCAAGGCACGCGCTGCAAACAACACTTCGCCGCGATCCTCCCGAAAGAACTGCGCGAGCGAAAAAAGACCGGATTCTTCGTGCCGCTGAAAGAATGGGCCGGCCTGGCGGATGACGGAACGACGACGCGCATGCGGAGTTGGGCGAAGATGGTGTTTGAGAGAAGCGTGATGGGATAGTTGCTTCCAGGATTGAATCGAT
>DATKFO010000038.1:0-2861 GCA_035544355.1 Thermoanaerobaculia bacterium | reverse complement strand
TGCATCGGCTGGGGATCCTACGCACCCACCCGCCACCCGCTCAGGATGACACTACGAAGTGTACCGATTCTTCCCCTGTCGCTTCGATTCGTACAAACGCTCGTCCGCGCGGCGGACGAAATCGGTCATCCCGGCGTCGTCGTCGAGCGAGTACTCCGCGACGCCGATCGAGATCGCGCAGGTCACCATTCCTTCGTCGTCCGCCGGAATGGTCAACTCGCGGACTGTTTTGATGATCCGCTCCGCAACGGCGCGCGCGCCGTTGATGTCGGTGTGCGGGAGGATGACCGCGAACTCGTCGCCGCCGAAACGCGCGATGGTGTCCGGCGGACGCAGCGTCTCGCGCACGACGCCGCAGAGCTCGGAGAGCACGACGTCGCCGACGGTATGGCCGAGGGTGTCGTTGACTTGCTTGAAGTCATCGATGTCGAAGAGGAGCAGCGAGAGAGGCACGCCGTACGTACGCGCTCGCTCGATCTCCTGCGTCAGCTGACGCCGGAAGAGTCGCTTGTTGCCGATGCCGGTGAGATCGTCGGTGTCGGCGAGGCTGAGGATCTGTTCGCGCGCGCGCAGGTTGTCGAGCATCATCGAGACCTGCGCGGAGAAGATCTCGAGGATCTGCCGGTGATGCTCGGCGAATTCGCGCTCGGCGCGATAGAGCACGAGCACGCCGGCGGTGCGATGCTCGAGCAGCAGGATCGCGTGCATCGCGTGTGCGAGGCTGTCGCCGTTCACCGCCGCGGCTGCGAGATCGTTGTGCTCCGATTTCACGACGATCTCCGTCGTTTCGAACGAGACGGGAATCAGGTGCGCGAGCGTGGAGCGGATGCCGTCGATGAATTTGTCGCTGACGAGCGTCGGCGCGCCTTCACGCGTCGAGATGTAGAGGTCGAGGTTCTGTTCGATCATCACCGCGACGGCGATGTCGAAGCTCACGCAGTCGAAGAGCGTGCGGAACGCGAGCGCGAAGAGATCGGCGACCGATTCGCTGCGGATCGCCTGCCCGGTCAATTCCTGTACGAGCGCGAGCAGATCGCTGATCTGCTGATGCTCGTCGCGCAAGCGCTGCAGCTCCGTTTTGGCGGGATTGACGTCTTCAGCCATTGCAGCAGCGGACCCGGCAACATCATACGGCACATATAATTCGAACGCTTATGCTCATCGAGGCGGAGGCGATCCCGTATGAACCGGCGCGGCTCCGCGGCGAGCGGCTGCTCGTGCTCGCCCCGCATCCGGACGACGAGGTGATCGGCTGTGGCGGGCTCGTCGCGCAGCACCTGCGCGAGCAGCGCGCCGTGCGCGTTCTCGTCGCGACGGACGGCGCCGAAGCCGGCGACGCCGCGATCCGCGAAGAGGAATCACGCAGCGGCCTGGCGATCCTCGGCGACGCAGAGATTGAATTTCTGCGATTTCGCGACCGCGCGCTCGATGATTCCGTCGCGTCCGCGATTCGCGAGCAGCTCATCGCGTTTCATCCCGATCTGATCCTCGTGCCGAGCCCGATCGAGATCCATCCGGATCACGCGGCGCTCGCACGCGCGTTCTGCGAGCTCGTGCAGCGCGATGCTTCGCTGTTCGCGGAGCTCGCGATCGCGCGCGTCGCGTTCTACGAAGTCGGCCAGCCGCTGCGGCCGAATGCGATCGTCGACATCAGCGACGTCGCGGAGTTGAAGTGGACCGCGATCGCCGAGCACAAGTCGCAGCTCGCGGAGCGCGACTACATCGCGTTCGCGAAAGGACTGAATGCGTATCGCGCGATGACTCTGCCCGCGGGCACGCAATTCGCCGAGGGGTATCACGTTGTCGAATTGCCGTCGTTGCGGACGACCGCATTTTCGGAGCTGCGAATGTCCGTCGGTGCGCCGGTTCCGATCGAAGTCACGCGCGAAACGATTCCGATCAGCGTCGTGATTCGCACGAAGGATCGTCCGACGCTGCTGGCCGAGGCGATTGATTCCGTTCGTGCGAACGACTATCCGTGCGAGATCGTCGTCGTGAACGACGGCGGCACGCGTCCCGATCTCGATGTGGCACAGACACTCTTGTCTGTGCACACTCAGCGCGCGAATCGCACAGACAGGAGTGTCTGTGCCACATCCTTCATCGATCACGAGACGCCGCGCGGCCGCTCGGAGGCAGCAAACGCCGGCGTGCGCGCCGCGACTTCGCGCTTCATCGCGTTTCTCGATGACGACGACCTGTTCCATCGCGAGCATCTCGAGACGCTCGCAAACGCCGCGCAGCAATCGCCGCAATTTGCCGCGTGGTACAGCGACGCGATCTCCGCGTTTCTGCGCCCGGCGGATTCGGGCGCGTACGAAACGTATTCGAGCCAGCGCATCTACGCGCACGAGTTCGATCGCGATCTGCTGCTCGTCGATAACTACATCCCGCTGCCGTCGCTGCTGATCCCGCGCGACGCGTTCCTCGATGCGGGCGGTTTCGATCCCGCGTTCGATCTTTTCGAAGACTGGGATTTTCTGATTCGCCTCGCGCGCCGCGGCGATTTCTTTCACGTTCCGAGCGTCACGTGCGAAGTGCGCCACTTTGAAGGCGGCCAGTCGATCGTGCTCGCGGCGCCCGAAGGGTCCGAGCGCTTTCGCGACGCGAAGTTGCAGGTGTGGGCGAAGCACGCGGACCTCATCAATCAGCAACTTTTCGCGCGCGTGTTCGAATCGCAGAAACGCCTGCTCGGCACATGCACTGCCGACGTCGCCGACGCGCGCGGCCGCACCGATCACGCACTCAACGACCTGTCGCGGCTCGAGCGCGAAAAGAACGAACTGATCGCCCAGTTACAGGAAGGCGAAGGTCACATCCGCGCCGAGCGCGAGCGCGCGACGTATCTGCAAGGGCAATTC
>DATKFO010000037.1:0-3192 GCA_035544355.1 Thermoanaerobaculia bacterium | reverse complement strand
CGTCCTCGCTCTTGCGCTCCTCGCTTTCGCGAGCGTCGCGAATGCCACGATCTATCTCGTCTCGGGAACGTCGCCCGATCCCGCGAATTGGACCGATACCTCGCTCTGGTCGCCCGCAGGATTTCCCGGTTCTGCGGCCGGCGATTTCGCGAATGACGTCGGCATCGATCGCACGATCATCGTCAACAGCGTGATCCCGAACGACATCGCCGGCGCGCTGTTCTCCTGCGCCTGCGTCATCGATCTCCAGCCCGGCGGCCAGCTCACCCTCGGCGGCGCGACCACGCTCAACAACGGCGCGAAGTTCAAGATCGACGGCGGCACGCTGATCGTCAACAGCACGCTCACGCTGAATTCCGCGTCGATCCACCTGATCTCCGGAACGCTCGGCGGCAGCGGCACGATCTCGCTCGACGCAAACAGCGCGCTGAACATGGACTCGAACGGCAATCCCACGATCGACACGGTCACGATCAACAACGCCGGCACGATCACGCTCAACCCGCCCGCACCGGGCGGCATGCTGAATCTCTCGAACAACGTGCACCTCAACAACTCCGGCACGTTCGACATCCAGGCGAACCTCAGCGCGATCAACTGCGGCTCCGCGAGCGTCATCGCGAACAGCGGCACGCTGCGCAAATGGGGCGGCGACATGACCACGATCTACGCCGCGGTGAACAACGTCGCGGGCGCCAGCGCCGGCGTGGTCGTCGACAACGCGAGCACGCTCGCGCTCGCAGACGGCGGCAACGGCGACGCACCGTTCGCGATCAACGACAGCTCCGTCCTCGCCTTCCCCTCCGCGCTCTACACGATGGGGACGGGCGGCGTGGTCTCCGGCAGCGGCACGCTGATGATCAACGGCGGCACGCTCTCGATCGGCGGCGTTACGAGTCCGGGCGGATTCGTGATGACCGCGGGCACGCTCACCGGCGCGGGCTTCCTCTCCATCGTCAACACGATGAACTGGAGCGGCGGCACGATCGCCGGCACCGGCGGCACCGAGCTCGCCGGCAACGGCTCGGGCACGATCTCCGGCGCCGACGGCGCGATGACGCTCGACGGCCGCGTTTTCAACGACTACGGATTCATCAACTACACCGCGACGACGAATTCGCTCACGCTCGTCAACAACGCGGTGTTCGCGGTCTTCGGCTCGTTCGACTTTCAGGACGACGGTTCCGTCAACGGCTCCTCGCCCGCGTCGCTCACCGTGTCGCCGAACGGAGGGTTGTCGAAGAACGGCGGCGTGGGCATCTCGTCGATCAACGTTCCATTCACGAATAACGCTTCGGTCTTCTGCAGTACCGGCATGCTGAAAGTCGCAGGCAACGGCACACACAACGGCTCGTTCTTCACCGGATCAGGCGGCACGATCGAGTTCGCCGCGGGCAGCACCACCATCAACAACGGATTCGTCGGCGGCGACGGCGTGATCAAGTTCTCCTGCGGCGGCTCGACCGACATCTCCGGCACGTATCAAGTGACCGGCACGACCGTCATCACCTCCGCGAGCGTCACGTTCAATAGCCCGGCGAGCACGAAGGACCTCACGTTCGAGAGCGGCGATCTCTATGCCGAGGATGTTTTCACGCTGACGGGGAGCGGCAGTTGGTCTGGGGGGGAGATCAGCGCCGGCGGCATCAACGGTGAGTTCGTCGTCGACACGGATGCATCGCTCACGATCGACGGAGTGAACGGCACGACGTCGCTGGTCGGCACGCCGCTTACGAACAACGGCTCGATCGCGTACACCTCGACGAACGGCAATCTCGAGATCGACGGCGCCGCCATCCAGAACAACGGCACGTTCGACATCCAGACCGACAACGACATCGTCCTCGCCGGCTTCATTGGCGATCTCGCGTCGTCGCCCGACACATTCGAGAACATCGGCACGCTCAAGAAAACCGCCGCGGGTGGCGTCACCGACTTCGAGCCGGAGCTCGACAACAGCGGCACCGTCGAAGCCAACAACGGCACGCTGCACTTCACCGGCCCGTACAACCAGAACGACGGCGAGACGAAGCTCGGCGGCAGCACGATCTCCACCGACACCGAGCTCACCATCACCGGCGGCGCGATCACCGGCGCCGGCACGATCACCGGCAACGTCAAAGTCGGCTCGATCGTCATCATCGGCGAGCTGACGGCCGCGGTCATCACCGGCGCGAACATCGCGCCCGGCTCGGGACTCACGACCGGCACGATCACCATCAACGGCAACTACACGCAGCTCGGCAACGGCACGATGGCCATCGACATCGACGCAGGCTCGTTCGACGTCGTGGCCGTCACCGGCGACGTCACGCTCGACGGCGAGTTCAGCGCATCACTCCTCAATAGCTACCAACCGCCGAACGGCACGACGTGGAACGTGCTCACGTTCGCGAACCGCAGCGGCGACTTCAGCACCTACTCGCTCCCCAGCTACGGCTTCAGCGGCCAGATCACGTCGAGCTATCTGCCGAACGCATTGCAGCTCGCCGCTGCCACCAACGACGCCGACGTGCAGATCACGAAGGCCGGACCGAATGGCGTGACCGCGGGACAGAACATCGTCTACACGATCACCGTCACGAACAACGGACCGTCGACGGCGACGAACGTCGTCGTCAGCGACTCGCCCACGAACGCCACGTTCGTCTCGAACAGCGGCGATTGCACTGGCGCGTTCCCGTGCAACTTCGCGTCGCTCCTCGCCGGACAGACGGTCACGATCACGTCGACGTTCAGCACTTCGCCGAGCTTCAGCGGCAACGTGACGAATACCGCCACCGTGTCGTCGTCGACGCCCGATCCGAACAACAGCAACAACTCGTCGACGAAGATCACGAACGTCGGCGCGCAATCAGATCTCGCGGTCACGAAGACCGGCCCCGCCTCCGCAAGTCTCGGAACGAACGTCAGCTACACGATCACGGTCACCAACAACGGCCCATCGCCCGCGACGAACGTCATCGTCAGCGATCCCACGCCGGTCGGTGTCGCGTTCCAATCGAACACCGGCGATTGCGTGAGCGCGTATCCGTGCAACGTCGGCGCGCTCGCCGCCGGTCAGTCGAAGTCGATCACGTCGACGTACACGATTCCGTCGAACTACGGCGGCGCAACGGTCAGCAACACCGCCACCGCCTCCTCGGACGTCAACGATCCCAACAACGCGAACAACTCGTCGACGCAGGTCAC
>DATKFO010000036.1:0-4057 GCA_035544355.1 Thermoanaerobaculia bacterium | reverse complement strand
AACGTCTGGCAGTCTTTGCGTTCTCCATCCTCGTTCTCACCCTCCCCTTGCAAGCCGAAACCCTCAGCGCCGTGCTCACGGCCGCGCACGAAGTGCCACCGACGACCACGAGCGGTTTCGGGACCGCGACCGTCACGGTCGATTCGACGCGCACGAACGTCTCCGTCGTCGTCCGCGTCGCAAACCTCGGCACCGCGATCACCGGCGCGCACATTCACAAGTCACCGTTCGGCACGAACGGCAACATCGTCCTGAACTTCATTCAGGGCTCGACGAATTTTTCGAACGGCGTACTGAGCGGCTCGTTCACCGTGCCGGCGGACCTCGGCGCGGATCTCGTCGCGAATCCTTCCGCGTACTACGTCAACGTGCACACGACCGAATTTCCGGGCGGTGCGATTCGCGGACAGCTCGCGAACGCGTCGGGCGTGATCATGTTCGGCACCGAGCTGCGCGGATCGAATGAAGTTCCGCCGACGACCGACACGCACGTCGGCGCCTCGCTCGTCTGGTTCGATGCGGCGAAGTCCACGATGTTCTTCGACATCGACAGCGGCAACGTGACCTCGCCGACCGCTGCGCACATTCACAAAGCCGCCGCAGGGGCGAACGGCAACATCGTCGTCAACTTCGCCGCGTTCGCGACGTTCGCGAACGGCGAGATGAAAGGCAGCATCGCGATCTCCGACACGGCGCTCGTCGCCGACATCATCGCGAATCCGCAGAACTACTACGTCAACGTGCACACGACGGCGAATCCCGGAGGCGCGATTCGCGGGCAGCTCGCAGCCGTGAACGAATACGACATTGCGGTCGCAGGCAAAGTCACGGGCGCGCTCAACACGAACTTCGTCACCGACGTGCGCGTGTTCAATCCGTCGTACACATTCAACGCCGTGGCGCTGCTCGAGTACTTCAGCGGCCCGTCGAACACGAATGCGACGTCGATGATCGCGCTCGACATCCCTGCGCGAAATACAGCGGTGCTCAACGACATCGGAGGCTCGAGCGGCTTCAATCTCAGCGGCACCGGCGGCATCCGCGTGACGAGCGCATCGCAACTGGCCGTGACGTCACGCATCTTCAACGACCTGCGTCCGGTCGACGGCGGCACGTACGGCCAATTCGTGCCCGGCCTCAAGCGCGCATCGCTTCTGCAAAACGGCGCCTTGCTGCAGCTCTCGAACTCCGCGATTCCGCCCGTCGGATTCCGAGTCGGCTTCCGCACGAACGTCGGCTATTTCAATCCGAATCCGAACGACGCGACCGCACGCTTCGAACTGCGCGACGCCGCAGGCAACGTCCTCGGCACCGCGACGACGACGATCGGCCCGCTGTCGCAAACGCAGCTCGGCATCGGCGTGCTCTTCCCCGGCATCGATCTGTCGAGCCGCCCCGACCTGACCGTGACCTACGCGAGCAGCACCCCGATCTCTGCATACGCGTCGGTGGTCGACAACACCACGAGCGATCAGTACTTCGTCGTGCCGCAGGAGGATCCGGCTTCGTTGACGAATCAGCAGTAGCAAATGTAGCCCCGGTGCGTGAGCCCGGGGCATGTCACGCAACGGTCGCCAATGTTGCAAAGCCCGCCGGCTTTATCGGCGGGCGACACGCTCGAGGCGCTTGCCAGTGTCGCCCGCCGATGAAACCGGCGGGCTTTTTAATCTTGGCGACGACGTCCCGAGTGGCCCCGGGCTTACGCAACCGGGGCTATCGTTCCCCGAATGATCTCGAACGTGCCCGCGACCGTGCTCCTCCCGCCGGTCGCGAACGGCGACTGGCGCGCGCTGCTCTACGGCGTCAACGCCGGCGGCTGCGGCACGATCATCGCCTCCCTCGCGAATCTCCTCGGATGGCGCATCTACGCACGCGAATCGAATCGCGATCCGCGTTTTTTCTGGCGGCTGACCGCGATCAACTTTGCGTTTCTGGTTTGGATTGGGGTGGGTGCCTATTTCATGAAATAGGCACGACGTGTGGCACAGACACTCCTGTCTGTGCCCGCTCCGCACCGAGCGCACAGACAAGAGTGTCTGTGCCACATAGGCTATTTGTTTTGACTCTTGTCCCGAATGGCCCGGAACTCCGTGCCCGCGTTCCAATTCGGCATCGTCGCGGCGTTCGCGGCTTCCCAGCCGAGCCAGAATCCGAATTGGCCCATCTGCACGGCGGAGCGCCAGTCCCATGACGGATCGATCTCGTCGCTCGGCTGGTGGTAGTGCTTGTCGCGATACTCGTCCGACATCTTGCGGCCCCACTCGTCGGGCTTGCCGACGACGCGATGGCCCTGATCGATCGAGAACGCGGGGACGCCGGCTTTCGCGAGGCTGAAGTGATCGGAGCGGTAGTACGAGCCCTGCTCCGGCTGCTGATCGGGAACGATCGTGAGCTCCATCGCCTTCGCGACTTTCTCCGCCGTCGATGCAAACGACATCTTCTCGACGCCGAGCATCGTCACGTCTTTCACCGGGCCAAATTCGAAGATGCTGTCGAAGTTGATCGCGAGCGCGATCTTGCCGGCAGGCATCGTCGGGTATTGGCCGTACCACGCCGATCCGAGGAGGCCTTGCTCTTCGGCGGCGACTGCGGCGAACACGATGCTGCGTTTCGGCTTCGGCGATGCCTGCGTCCACACGCGCGCGAGGTCGAGCAGCAGCGACACGCCGCTCGCGTTGTCGATCGCGCCGTTGTAGATGTTGTCGCCGTCGGGATCGGGCGTGCCGATGCCGAGGTGATCGTGATGCGCGGTGTAGAGGATCGCTTCGTCCTTCAACTTCGCGTCGCCGCCTTCGAGCTTCGCGACGATGTTGTTCGTTTCGAACGGGCGGATCTTGCTCGCCACCGTTCCGGTGAAACGAAAGCCGAGCGACACGGGCTTGAAGTCGCGCGTCGCCGCTTTCGCGGTGAGCGCGCCGCGATCCTGTCCCGCCGCTTTGAACAATTCGTCCGCGATCGCCTCGGTGATCCAGCCCGCGAAGCGCAGCGCGTTCGCGCCCTCGGCGTTCTTCGTGTACGAGCGCTCGCGTCCCCACGAATTGCGCACGACCTGCCATCCGTAGCCGGCAGCGTCATTCGTGTGAATGAGGATCACGGCCTGCGCGCCCTTCGCGGTGCCGATCTCGTACTTGTACGTCCAGCGACCGTAGTACGTGCGCGCCTTGCCGCCGAAGAGATCGGGCTCTTTCTCGTTCGCGGGCGGATCGTCGACGAGCATCACGAGCGTCTTGCCTTTGACGTCGAGGCCCTTGTAGTCGTCCCAATTCGCTTCGGGCGCGACGACGCCGTGGCCGACGAAGATCACTTCGGAATCGAGCGTGCCGCTCGTGTTCTGCGTCTGATCGCTGCCGACATATTCATCGAGATATTTCAGCGGACCGATGTCACGTCCGTTGCCGCCCTTGAACGTCACGCTCGTCGTCGCCGGATCGAGTTGCACGCCGAGGAGCGGGACCTTCTGGAAGAACGTCCCGTTGTCGCCGAGTGGCGCGAGGCCCATCGCTTCGAAGCGCGTGGCGATGTAACTCGTGGCGAGCGCGTCGCCGCGCGTGCCGGGACCGCGTCCTTCGAGCAGATCGCTCGACAGGAAGCGATCGTGCGCGCGGATCGCGTCGGCGTTGAAGCCGCCGAACGACTTCTTCACCGCGGCTGGAATGGGATCGGCTGCGAACAGCGGCGTCGCGATGAGCGCGGCGATCACGACGGAACGAAGAAGGTGCATGCGATGTCCTCCGAGAAAAATTGCGGCGCGTAGAATATCGGAGATCGCCGTAAGCAAATTGAAACGACAGGAGGCAGTACATGACACGTCGAATCCTCGTGGCTCTCGCACTCGTGGTCGTCATCGCAACCGCATTCATCGGCGGCCGGCTCAGCGCGGCGCAGCCGCAGATGCAGGCCGCGCTCACGAACCTGCGCCAGGCGCGCGCGAATCTCGATCGCGCGACGGCGGACAAAGGCGGCCATCGCGAGAAAGCGCTCGTGCTCGTGAATCAGGCGATCGATGAAGTACAGGAAGGGATTCAGTACGACCGGCGGCACTGATCCCGGCTTCGTT
>DATKFO010000035.1:0-2612 GCA_035544355.1 Thermoanaerobaculia bacterium | reverse complement strand
CGGCCCCGACGAGAACCACGTGATGATTCCGATCACGACGTTCAAGGCGCAGTTCGGCCGCGATCGCGCGTGGGTGCTCGTCATCGAAACGTACAAGCCCGAAGAGATGAAGCCCGCGCTGAAGAAAGTGAATCAGATCCTCGGCAAGAAATTCGGCTACGACCCGACCGACGATCGCGCATTCGGCACGTGGGACATGGTCGAGTCGGCGAAGATCAACTCGATGATCACCGGCGGCATCCAGATTTTCCTCGGCATCATCGGCGCGCTCACGCTGATCATCGGCGGCGTCGGCGTCGCGAACATCATGTACGCCGTCGTGAAAGAACGCACGCGCGAGATCGGCGTGAAGATGGCCCTCGGCGCGAAGCAGCGCTGGATCATCTGGCCGTTCGTGCTCGAAGGCGTGCTCTACACCTTCGTCGGCGGCACCCTCGGCATCGTCATCGCGACGCTGCTCGTTTCCGCGACGAGCTTCATCCCGCTCGAGAGCCGCGTCATGCAATTTCTCGGACGGCCGACGCTCTCGATGCAGATCGGCATCGCGACCTCCGTGATTCTCGGCGTGATCGGCTTGCTCGCCGGCTACTTCCCCGCTCGACGCGCGGCATCGATCGATCCCGCCGCGACACTACGGTACGAATAGGAACGACATGGACACCATCATTCGGATGTCGAACATTCGCAAGGTCTACGCGACCGGCAAAGTCATGGTCGAAGCGCTCAAAGGCGTCGATCTCGAAGTCGAGCGGGGCGAGCTGATCGCGATCGTCGGCCCGTCCGGCTCCGGCAAGTCGACGCTCATGAATCTCCTCGGCTGCCTCGACACCCCGAGCGACGGCTTGTACGAGATCGGCGGCGAACGCGTGTCGGACGTAACGCCCGATCAACTCGCAGAGATCCGCAACCGCCGCGTCGGATTCGTGTTCCAGAACTTCAACCTGCTCCCGCACATCAGCGCGCAGGAAAACGTCGAGCTCCCGATGCTCTTCGGCGGCGTCTCCGTACGCGATCGCCGCGAGCGCGCGAAAGAACTGCTCACGCGCGTCGGCCTCGAAGACCGCATGCACCACAAACCGACGGAGCTCTCCGGCGGACAAATGCAGCGCGTCGCCATCGCACGCGCCCTCGCGATGGACCCCGACATCGTCCTCGCCGACGAGCCGACCGGGAACCTCGACTCGACGTCAGGCTCCGACATCATGTCGATCTTCACCGAGCTCTGGAAATCCGGCCGCACCCTCGTGATCATCACCCACGACCCCGCCCTCGCGCGCCGCGCGAACCGCATCGTCGAGATCCGCGACGGCAAGATCACGAGCGATCAACGGAACGAAGTCGCGGCGTAGCGCTCAGTGCCAGAGGCCGAGGACGACGCCGAAGATCACGAACTGCAGGATGTGATAACCGCCGTCGATCAGCCAGAGCGCGAACGTGCGATTCGCGAACTGGTAGTTGATGCCGAAGCTCGTCGCAACGAACGCCGCACCGATCACGACTCCGTGACACACCGCATCGCCAAGCTGCGGACTCGGCCCCATCGCATATCCGAACGCCGCGGCCGCGAT
Source organism: Thermoanaerobaculia bacterium (assembly GCA_035544355.1). Classification (GTDB taxonomy): domain Bacteria; phylum Acidobacteriota; class Thermoanaerobaculia; order Gp7-AA8; family Gp7-AA8; genus DATKFO01. The sequence continues at coordinate 1,044 of DATKFO010000035.1, read as the reverse complement.
GAGTGAAAAGAAAAAGCTGACGCCGAACACGCGCGCTCCATGCTTCTGGCCAGCCTTCGCCATCGCATCCATCTGCTCCGCCGTGTAGCCATTCGCCCGTCCCCACGCCCGCCCGAACACCGGCTTCGCGTACCAAACGCCACCGAGGAGAAACGCAGACACCGCCGCGACGAGCACCGCCCACGGATTGAAGTTCAGACTCATGATGACCCTCCATCTCGAATGCGAGGGCGATCATGACAGCATGGCGAGCTGACGCCGGTAGTTTGGACTGCGGCGATCGCAATCGCCGCTTTTCGACACCGGTATACAAAAGCGGCGACTGCGGTCGCCGCAGTCCATACCCCAAGCTCACCGCTCCGCGAATAACCGCCGCGCGCCGCGCAGACCGCAGTGTTGATGGCGATCGTAAGCGCGCGCGGCGGCTTCGCGCACTTGCGCTTCGTCGCCGCTCGTTACCCAAGCCTCGATGGCGGCGGTCAGCGTGTACGCTTCCGGCGCCATCAAACCGGTCGTGAGCAGCAACGGTTTCGATCCGGCCGCGCGCAGAAGCGGCTCGAAGTATTGGCGGCTTGCGCAGGCAAGTACGATCGATCGCGGCGGTTTTGCGCTGCGCGTCGCGCGAGGCGCGACGGTGAACTCCATCAGTCCGTCGTGTCCGACGTATGCGACGACGTCTTCGCTTCCACTCGCAGACCGTTCGAGAAAGGACGTGATCGCGTCGCGAATCCGATTGCCGCGCCATGCGTCGGCGGTGATCACGACGTCGTGCGAGGCGATGCGTTTCTTCGCGATGATGCGCTCGAGGATCGCGGGGTTCGGCGGTGTCGCCTTCTCGATTTTCCATCCCTCGCGCTTGAGCCAGCTCTTCACGCCGAGACTTGCGCCCCAGTAGAGATTCGTGCGCGGGTCGTTGCCGTCGCCGATCGCGGCGGGCACAGGCACGATGCCCTGCGACGCGTTGTCGCAAAGTGCGACGGTGACGTGCACGTTGACCGTCGAGGCCGCCGTTGGAAGGCAGAACGCAGAAAGCAGCAGGCAGAG
>DATKFO010000034.1:0-3478 GCA_035544355.1 Thermoanaerobaculia bacterium | reverse complement strand
ATCCGCATCGAAGAAAACGTGACCGTCGAAGCGGTGAGCATCCGCGCGGGGCAGGCGTGCTTCATCCAGGGCACGCTGACCGCGTGGAAAGTGCACGCGAAGCGCATCTCGCTCGAAGACCGCGCGCGCGCCTTCATCATGCTGCAGGAATCGGAGCAGCTCGAGCTCGCGCGCACCGCACGCCTCGTCGGCAACTTCGCGAATGAGAAAGAGCTCTTCTTCATGATGGGCAAATTCAGCCCGCAGCTGAAAGAGCTTCCCGGCGCAGTCGAGATGGCGCCGCCGCCGCGCACGACGCTTTCCGAAGGACATCCGACGCCGATTCCGCCACCGCCACCGCTGCGCGTCGAGGACGAGCACCTCCGCATCGCGCAGATGCTGCTCGAGCGCGAGATCGCACGCGGCGAGCTGACCGCGAGCGAGACCGAGCCGCTGCGCGAAGTGCTGTACGGACTACGCGAGCGCAACTACACGCGCGTCGGCATCGTGTATTGCGACGCATTCGCGGAAGTGAACACGAAGAGCGATGCGCTGAAGCAGGCGTTCGATCATCTGGATTCGTATTTCAAGAGTCAAAATAGCCCCGGCGCGTAAGCCCGGGGCCACTCGCCACGCCGTCGCCAAAATTGAAAAGCCCGCCGGGTTCATCGGCGGGCGACACTTGCCCGCAAATGCGTGTCGCCCGCCGATAAAGCCGGCGGGCTTTTCAACATTGGCAGCAGTGTCCCGAGTGGCCCCGGGCTCACGCCGCGGGGCTATCTTCATATCCGCATCAGCCTCGCGGTCGCGGCCGGATCGATGATCTCAATAAACGTGCCGGTGCCGAGCTCGAAGCCGGCGATCGTGGTCAGCCGTGGAAATGCGTCGACGTAGAAATGTCCGGGCATGATCAGCGACCAGTTGTACGCGCTCGCGATGCGCAGCATCGCCGCGGACGACGATCGTAGCAGCGATGCGAGATCGGCGTTTTCGTTGTCCTGCATCGCAGCGATCGATGCGACGTGCCGCTTCGGCGCGAGCCACTGTTGATACGGCATCGTCGATCCATGCGGCGAAAACCAGCGGAACGTTTCGTTCTCCGCGATGACCAACGCGTCGTCGACGCGCTCGCACAGCGGACACGTGCTCGCGAACGCGCGCGCTTCGCGCTCGATGCGCGGCGGCACGAACGGCAGCGGGATCAATTGCGAATGCAGATGCGGGATCGACGCGCCGGCCATCGCGCCGTGATTCTTGAACAGCGCGACGTACGCGGCGTCGCGATGCGCATTCACGCGCCGCGCGTACATCGCGACAGCATCCTCTGCGTGCGCAACATGATCGAACGAATCGTCGTGATCGGGCGACTCGACGATGACTTCATGTTCGTCGATCGCGGGAAACTTGTTCGCAAACGCGCGTACGCGCCACGGATCGCCGATCGACTCGATCGTCGGTGGCGTCTCGGATTCATTGCCGGGGCAAAACGGACAGATCGTGTTGCCCGCGAAAACATCAGGACGATCCGCCCGAGCTGGCGCGTAGAGAATCTCGTCGCCGCTGAGCGGATGCCGCCGGATCGTCACTCGCGCTCCAGGCGCGCGGCGAGTGCGAAGCGCTGCACGATGCCGAGGATCGCGAAGAGCGTCATCAGGGCGGCGAGACCGTCGAGAATCGTGAAGCGCGCGAACGCGATCCGCTGCCAGCCGTTGTCGAACAAAATGTGCGACACGATCGGAAACACGATCAGCGCGAGCACGAACTCGCCGCGCCCGACCGTGTCGTAATTGCGCTCGCGCCACGTCGCCTCGATCTGCGTCCCGATGTAGCCGTTGAGCATGATCGCGATCAACGCGACGACCGTGAGCTCGACGCGGACATTGCTGCCAATGAGCCAACCCGCTGCAAGAAAGAGATCGCTCACGCGGTCCGCAAAGTGATCTAGAAAATCACCGTAACGCGTCGCCTTCTCCTGCACGCGCGCGACGATGCCGTCGAGCGCATCCATCAGCCCACCGACGACGACAAACGCGAGCGCCGCGAGAAACAACCGTCGATAGAAAAGCGCAGCCGCAACGAGATTCAGAACCAGCGCGGCAATCGTGATCGCATTCGGCGAGAACGGACAGCGCCGCGCAAGCGGAGCGAACCAACGAGCGAGACGATCGCGCCACACGTTCATGCGAGTGGGTGATTGTATGGCGCCGGATCGCGATTGACAGGCGTCACTCGCGATCGCTAGTCTGCGGTGGCAGCAACTATGGAGGAACGGATGCGAGTCAAATACGTCCTTCCGCTAGTTCTCATTCTCTTCGCAGGCGATGCGTTTGCGGAATGTGTCAGTTGCATGCAGACGTCGTGCATCGTCGTCCGGCCCGGAGGAGCGTCCGAGCCGTTCGACGGAATCGTTTGCGGCTGGTCCGATCCGAACGGATCCGGGCCCGAATACAACGGATTTCGAACCGTCGGCGAGTGCAACGGCTGTCTGGGTTTCACGTGCTACAAACAGCAAACGCCGAACGCGGTGCCAGTGCGCATTGGCAGCGTCAAGATTGAGCGCGAGTTGCCTGCCACCGCTGAGGAACCGCCTTCACCGTCGAAATGAACGTTGCCCACCGCATCGCTCTGGCTCTCGCGCTGATTCTCATCGCCGCGCTCGCACGCGGCGATGACAACGGCATGATGTGCATTGCGGCAGGGGACATGCCATTCGACGCAAGCGCCGAATGTTTCGCGACCACGACCACCGCACGCATCGCCGTTCAACCGTCGAAGGAGAAACGCCGTTTTGTCTGGACGAGCCCTGCACGACAAGATCTCGTTCTCGGCGTCATTCTTCCCGGCGATCAAGAGGTGGTCTTCGCAGACACGCGCCGCGGTGTGATGCAACTCGATCTCACGGGGTCGCCGCATCGCGATTGGCCAGCGAAAAGTACCCTGCAGCTCACCGAGCGCGATCTTGGACGATGGACGTTCACGCTCGATGAAAAGCAAGTCGTAACCGCCGTCACGCTGCATCTTCCTCGAGGTGTGTACGACCTGGTCGTTACCGCTGCGGGACATCGTGTGATGAAACACGATGGACTGAAGATCGCGGCGACGAATGCGCAGCCGGAGAAGATCAAGCTCACGCTCGCATCGTCGATGCGTGTCATTGCGACGATTGCCGCAGCTGGCAACCCGGTGGCGTGGGCGAAGGTGATCGCCGACTGCGACCGTCCGCTTTGCGAATCCGCAGTCGATGGGCGCGTGCGCTGCGATGTGCCCGATCCACCGCCCCGAATGCTCTGCATCGAGCAGGCACAGTTTGGCCGCCGCCGCATTCTGATCGACTCTTCACGCCTCGACATCGACCTCGGAACCGTGGAGCTCACACGAAGCTCGACGCTGATCGTCGAACGTCCTCCACACATCGAGCTTCCCGCAGAGACGAGAGTGACGCTTTTTCGAGCGCGCCCAAGCAGCCGTCCAGCCGAGATTGCAAAGCGACCGCTGGACG